>JBFMDX010000009.1 GCA_040753795.1 Thermodesulfobacteriota bacterium | reverse complement strand
TAGCATAAACCCGAAGGGTGGGGAGAAAAGACTTCAGTCAATGAATATGAAAATCGCTGTTTGTGCTATTGATGGCGTGTTTTCCTGACGACGGTGATGATGGCAGATGGCAGGCCCCTCAACCCCCTGTCTGCCGGAGCAGGTTCACCTGCTCGTCTCGAATCAGCAAGCAGTTCAATGGCAAGATTCCGTGTGTCTTACATCCCTCTTACGCGACAAGTCGCGGCCGGCAATCAGCGGCGGCGGGGGAACACGGCCATCATTCGTCCGCGCGGGAAGAACTTCAAGCCGGGCGTGCAGCAGATCATTTCCAGGAGGGAAATGATTATCTGGTCAGGGAGGACCAGGGGTAAAGCCCGTCTTGCAAAAGGCGGGCTTTACTTTCTTTGAAAAGGGGCAAATTCCCGGGGATCCTCGAAGGAGGCGGACACGCCGATACCCGGCGACGACAAAAAAAAGCTGGGAGAACGGGCAATCCGTTCTCCCAGCGATAAAAAAACGATCAACTCCGAACCGTCCGGATTAGTACATATCGTCATCCATTCCGCCGCCGGCCGGCATGGCCGGGGCTTTTTTCTTTTCCGGTTTTTCCGCGATCATGGCTTCGGTGGTCAGCATTAATCCAACCACCGAGGCGGCGTTCTGAAGAGCCGAACGGACGACCTTGGTGGGATCAATCACCCCGGCAGCGATGAGGTTTTCGTACTCCTCGGTAGCGGCATTAAAACCGAAATCGTTTTTTCCCTCTTTGACCCGGTTGATGACCACGCTTCCGTCATAACCGGCATTGCCGACAATCTGCCGCAGAGGCTCTTCCAGCGCTCTTTTCAAAATTTTGATGCCGTGCTTTTCCTCTCCCTTCACGGCCACTTTGTCGAGGGCCGCAATGCAGCGGACCAGGGCCACGCCGCCGCCGGGAACGATGCCTTCCTCCACGGCCGCGCGGGTGGCATTCAGGGCGTCCTCTACCCGGGCTTTTTTCTCCTTCATTTCGGTTTCGGTAGCGGCGCCCACATGCAGTACGGCCACGCCCCCGACCAGCTTGGCCAGCCGCTCCTGAAGTTTTTCCCGATCGTAATCGGAGGTGGTTTCTTCGATCTGCGCGCGGATCTGTTTGATGCGGGTTTCCACATCTTTCTTCTTCCCGGCGCCGTCAATAACGGTGGTGTTGTCCTTGTCGATTTTCACGGTTTTGCACTGGCCCAGCTGGTCAAAGGTGATATTTTCCAGCTTCGTTCCCGTGTCTTCGGAAATCACCTGTCCGCCGGTAAGAACGGCAATATCTTCCAGCATGGCCCTGCGACGATCTCCGAAACCGGGAGCTTTAACGGCCGCTACACGCAGGGTGCCCCGGAGCTTGTTAATAATCAGTGTCGCCAGGGCTTCTCCCTCCACATCCTCGGCGATGATCAGCAGGGGCTTGCCGCTCTGGGCGATTTTTTCCAGAACCGGCAGAAACTCCTTCATGGCGGATATCTTTTTCTCGTGGATTAAAATCAGGGGGTCTTTTAATTCCACCAGCATCTTGCTGGTATTGGTCACGAAGTAGGGGGACAGGTAGCCGCGGTCAAACTGCATGCCTTCAACCGTTTCCAGAGTCGTTTCCATGCTTTTGGCCTCTTCAACGGTAATCACCCCTTCCTTGCCCACGGTTTCCATGGCTTCGGAAATAATTTCACCGACGGAATCGTCGTTATTGGCCGAAATGCTGCCCACCTGGGCGATTTCCTTTTTGTTTGAAATCGGCTTGGAGATGGACTTGAGGTGGTCGATAACCGCGGCGACTCCCTTGTCGATGCCGCGTTTGATGGGCATGGGGTTAATACCGGCGGTTACCAGTTTCTGGCCTTCAATATAAATGGATTGCGCCAGCACCGTCGCGGTCGTGGTTCCGTCCCCGGCCACGTCACTGGTCTTGCTGGCGACTTCACGGACCATCTGGGCGCCCATATTTTCAAATTTGCCCTCAATATCGATTTCCTTGGCAACGGTCACGCCGTCCTTGGTCACCACCGGAGAGCCGAAGGATTTTTCCAGCACGACATTGTTGCCTTTCGGGCCCAGGGTCACCTTGACGGCATTGGCGAGCTGATTGACACCATTTAGCATATGCTGCCGGGCGGCAGCGCCGTAACAGATCATTTTTGCGCTCATGACTGAAGCCTCCTTAATTTTATTCGACGATTCCGAGAATGTCGTCTTCTTTCATAAACAGATGTTCCACCCCATTAATCTTGATTTCGGTTCCCGCGTATTTTGAGAATAAAATTTTATCCCCCTCCTTTACGTCCAGCGGCATCCGTTTCCCGCTGTCGTCCACTCTGCCGGGGCCGACGGCAACGACCTTGCCTTGAAAGGGCTTCTCCTTGGCGGTATCGGGAATGATAATCCCTCCCTTTGTTTTGGTTTCTTCCTCCGTGCGGATTACCAGGATTCTGTCGTTTAAAGGTCTTATTTTCATTTCTGAAACTCCCCTCCTTATGATGTTGAATTAAATAATTATTTTTCGATATCCTCAATATGCTAAAATAATAAAAAAATAGGCCTATTGGCACAAATGTCAAGCCCGGCCGGAAAGTTTTTTCGGGGATGGAAGGAGAGGATATGATGAACGGCGGTTCAGGGACCATAAAAAAGGCGCCTTTTTTTGCAAAAGGCGCCTTGATTTTTTCAGTTGGTTCGGTATTCGGCTTACACGACGGTTACATTCACGGCGGCAGGACCTTTTGCGCCCTGCTCGATGTCGAACGTAACATGGTCGCCTTCGTTGAGAGACCGGAAGCCGCTTGAATTGATCGAGCTGTGATGAACGAACACATCCGGTCCGTCTTCCTGCTCGATGAAGCCAAAGCCTTTACTGTCATTAAACCACTTCACAACACCCTTGTGCATCAGTGACACCCTCCTTTCATTAATGTTTTTGGTTCCAGAACTTTAGGGTCCCACTTTGCGACAAAGGGATGCTACCTGCAGAACGAAACCAGCCCGTCAATCTATAACAAAGCTGATATTATCTCTATGATAACCGCTTTGAAAATGCAAGAAAAATTTGCAGGCGGCCCTGAAAATTGCCGCTGGGCTTGATACCGGGGGAGGGCACTGCCATCAACCCTTCAAACGCGGGTTCAGACGGTGTATTTTCGCCGGATTCGAATGGCTTTTTCAAGCGACGCCGTATTCTTTCAGCTTTTTCAGCAGGGTCTTGCGGGTAATGCCCAGGCGCCGGGCGGCTTCACTCCGGTTGCCTTCGGTGGCGGCCAGGGTACCCAAGATAGCCTTTTTTTCCACTTCAGACAGGGGCAGCGGCGGTATCGTTTCCAGAAAATCGCCGGCATGATCGTCCGGCTCCACGCGGGAAGCGATCAGGGGAAAATCCTGGAGAGACAGATAGTCCGTCCGTGACAGCACCGCCGCCCGCTCAATGGTGTTCATCAGTTCCCTGACGTTGCCGGGCCAGGCGTATTTCAACAGGGCATCCATGGTATCGGGTGTAAAGCCATGAATCGTTTTTTTGTTTTTTGCGGCAAACACCTGTAAAAAATGATGGGCCAGTTCCGGAATATCCTCCTTTCGTTCCCGTAGCGGCGGTATGTCCAGTTTGACCACGTTCAGGCGGAAAAAGAGGTCCTGCCGGAAGGTATTCCTGCTGACCATCTCGGCCAGATCCTTGTTGGTTGAAGCGATAATGCGGACATCCACGGCGATGGTCTGTTCACTGCCCACCGGCGTCACTTCCCGTTCCTGAAGGACCCGCAGCAGTTTTGCCTGCATGGTCATCGGCATCTCACTGATCTCGTCCAGGAGAATGCTGCCGTTGTGGGCCTGAACAAACTGGCCTTTTTTCTTCCTGTCGGCACCGGTAAAAGCGCCCTTTTCATGTCCGAACAGTTCGGACTCCAGAAGCGTTTCGGTAATCGCGGCGCAATTGATTTTGACGAAAGGAAACTCCTTCCGGGGACTGTTGTAATGAATGGCACCGGCAATCAGTTCCTTGCCGGTTCCGGACTCACCGGCCAGGAGAATGTTGGCGTCCGATGGCGCCGCCTGCTCGACGGTTTCCAGCAACCGCACCATGGCCGGACTGTTGCCGACGATATTTTCACGGGAAAAACGGCGGCCCAGTTTTTCCTTCAGGTCCCTGTTTTCTTCCTTGAGATACAGGCTTTCGATGATACGGGCCACGGTCCGCTTCAGTTTTTCAAAATCCAGCGGTTTGGTCAGGTAGTCATAGGCCCCTTTTTTAAGTGTCTCCACGGCGGTTTCCACGGAGGAATAAGCCGTCATGATGACGACGGGAATGGACGGGTTGTGCTGTTTTATTTTTTCCAGGGCCTCCGCCCCGGACATGTTGACCATTTTCAGATCCATCAGCACCACGTCAAAACTTCTTTCCCGGACCATGTCCACCGCCCGCGATCCGTCATCCGCCTCCGCCAGATCATATCCCCAGCCGCTCATCAGGGTACGCAGCATGGAGCGGTGCCCGGCGTCGTCATCGACAATAAGAATGGTATTTCGTGTTTTCATCATTTCCTCAACAGGGGACGCGCAGGTGAATCGTTGTTCCCTGGCCCAGGCGGCTTGAGACCGATATGGTTCCGCCGAGCGTTTCAATCAGTTTGTAGACAATGGCCAGCCCCAGCCCGGTCCCGGTGTTCCGGGTCGTAAAATAGGGATCGAATATCTGTTCCATATCCGTATCCGGTATTCCCCGGCCGTTGTCCGTCACGTCAATGGCCACGAAATTTTCATCCTCCGTGTCGGCCACCGTAACGGTCAGCAGGCCGCCGGCTTCCATGGCTTCGATGGCGTTTAAGTACAGGTTCAGCAGAACCTGGTTCATTCTGTCCTGATCGGTCCGAATGGTTTTCCTGCCGGTCTGAATCAACGTCCGGCATTCAATCCGCTTGTTCTTCAGATCCTGTTCAACCAGGCGCAACGAGTGAGATATCAGGCTCTCCGGAGAAACGTCGGCCAGATCGACGGCGATCGGGCGGGCGAATTCCAGCAGCTGGGTGACCGCCCGGTTGAGCCGCTCCACCTCGTAAATCATGATGTCGGCCGTTTTGGTCACCTCCTCTTTGCCGTTGAATTTTTCCTTGAAATAGGTGGCAAACCCCTTGATGGAACTCAACGGATTTCTGATCTCATGTGCCACGCCGGCCGCCAATTTGCCGATGGCCGCCAGGCGCCGGCTGCGTTCGATCTCTTTTTCCAATCGCCTGACCTCAGTCAGGTCCTTGAACAGCATCAGATAACCTGTAATCACGCCGCTGTCGTCTTTCACTGGTGAAGCGCCGACATCAAACACCCGCTTCAACCCTTCCGGTCCCGGGCTCTCCACTTCGGCGGAAATATTTTCCCGGGAGGCGACCACTCGTGCCGCCAGATCCCGGACGGCTGGAAACATGGACTCCACGTTCTGGCCGACAACGTTATCGGGGACGGCGGAAAACATTTCCGCGGCCCGCCGATTGCAGGAGGTAACCGTCCCGGCGGCGTTAATCGTCACCAGCCCGGCAGGCATGTTGGTGACCACCTCGTCGGAAAAGGCTTTCATCCTGACCAGAGACAGTTGCGCCGAACGATAGGCCTGAAAGGCCAGGAGGCTGACCATCCCGGCGCATCCGATCAAAAACAGCCCCCCGCCGAGCAGGATTGACCGCCGGACATGATCTTTTCTGGCGGCATCCACCCGCTCCATGCCGAATCCGGCAAAAATGAACTGCTCCACATCGGGGCATCCCGGACTGCGGCAGATGCAGAAATGCAGGCTGCACCAGCTGTCCGGCAGGGATTTGGGCTCCAGGGGCGGCAGCCGGTCCACCATTTTCCTCAGATTTTCCCTGGAAAGTCTCGGCCGGACAGGTGTGAACCGCTTATACACTTCAAAAATACGTTTACTGTCATCATCCATGATCTCATGGTATTTCACCTGGGACGGATTTTCCTTGCCGGGTAATTCCGGCATCTGCCCGTAGACCTCGCCAACCCGGGCAGGATCACTGTGAGCAAGGATTTTCCCCTGGCGGTCGGTAACCATTATGTACTCAATATCGGATTGGAGCGTTGTCTCAGTAAGCAATTGCTGAATTTTTTCCGCCTCCCAGCTCATGATCATGATGCCGGTTCTGGCTCCGGCCTCAAACGAGCGAATCAGCGCCTCTCCCCTGCCGGTAAAATGTTCGGTAACCCGCTGGTTAAGGGATTTGATATTATCTATCGTGATAAAGATGAAAATCGGAACCAGGACCAGAAAGATCCCAAGAATTAAAAAAGGCGATATTCCCAGCAAGGCCTGGGCAAGGGTGAGTTTTCTTTGCATAAACGCCGGCATGGCTTTTTTTATTTCTTTTAATAACAACTAAGGTAACCCTCTTTTGCAAAAATGATGCCTTATCATTAATATACAGGCTTTAAAGGATTTACGTCCTGAAAAATAAAATCATGCCTTGCCACGTCCTTGTTGCGTTTCTCAAACAACCGCTGTTCTCGTATAAATAAGGAAATAAGTCTTGGGAGCCACTCATTTTAAAGGATAGAGACAATATTTATGGATATTTTATATCCATCTGGGCAGTGCTTGTGTATAAAAAATATCCATTCAATGGTACACCATAATGGAATCGTTTTTGATAAACAATATAAAACTTCAATAAAACAAAATGTTATAAAAATTTTTAGGCATGGCACGCCGGTTGCATTTACAAATAGCAACTGATGATAAACCAACAACCCTCTAACCACCTTGTTTAGGAGCTGACTGATGCAATTATCCCGTATCAATAAAATCTCTCTGATAACGCTTCTCCTCATTGTCACAGCCAGTTCCTCGGCCTTTGCCTGGGGAATGGGGGCCGATTGCCCCTGTCCCCAGGCATTTGCCTGTGGAATCGGCAGCGGTTGTCCCTGCGGCGAAAATCCCGCTCGCTGGGATGCACGTGATGACCTGACCAGCGACCAAAAGGACCAGCTGGCTGCTCTTAATCAGAAATTTATCGACGACACAGCGGAAACCCGGATCGCACTGAACACGGCTTACAAAAACCTTGCCGTTCTGATGAGGACATCGGACCCGGACAGAAAAAGTATTCAGTCCGTGCTGAAAGAAATATCGGCGTTAAGTGCCACACTCATGGAAAAACAGGTCGATTATCAACTGGAAGCCAGAAAAATCGCACCGGATGCGGGTACCGGAAACATGTTCCGGCGCTGCCCGAAAAACGACAAGCCGGGCTGTATGCGGGATTCCCGCAAAGTCGCCCCCGGTACCGGTTGCCCTAACAAAATAAGCAACAATTAAAGTTCCTCCCGGCTGTGTTCCTCTCCCCTTCCCCCTCCTTCCCCCTTAAATGAGGAACACAGCCACCCCCCCTTTTACCGGTTACTCTCCTTTGTCAAAATGGGAAAATCGCATGGAAAACGTTCCCCTTCCCTGGGTGGCGGATCGCAGCGACGTGGAATAACCGAACATCCGGGCAAGCGGAGCGATGACTTTCAGTTCCTGGTATTCCGCTTTGGCGACAATGGCTTCAATCTTGCCGCCCCGGGAGTTGATATCCCCGATAACATCGCCCAGGAATCCATCCGGCACATAGACATCAACGGCCATAACAGGGCCCAGAAGGAAAGGGGACCCTTTAAAAAGGGCGTCCTTGCAGGCCATCGAACCGGCCACCGTAAATGCCAGGGGCGTACTCACGCCTTCCCGCACGGCGCCGCCGGTCAGCACGGCCGTTACATCAAGTACCGGATACCCCATGAAGGGCCCGCTGGCGAACGATTCCATGACCCCCTGCTCGATCGCCGGGATGAACTCCGGCGACAGCGCGCCGGGCGCGAGATTTACCAGAAAACGATTTCCCTCCCGCCTCGACGCGGGGATCAGTTTCAAGGTTACTTCGGCAAAATGGTGCTGGCCGGCTATATCCCGATCAAATACGGACGTTGCCGTCGATTCCCTGGCGATGGTTTCACGGTAAACCACCTGGGGCTTACCGACGTTCACCATGGTGTTGAACTCCCGGCGCATTCGGCTGATGATGATATCCAGGTGAAGTTCTCCCATGCCGGACAGAATTCTCTGCCCCGTATCCTGATCGGTGGCGACCTTTAAGGTAGGGTCTTCGGCCGCGAATTTTTCAAGCACTTCATCCAGTTTTTCCTGATCGGCATGCGTCTTCGGCTCAACGGCGATGGACATGACCGGCTCGTCAAACTCCATCTTTTCCAGAAGCACGGGCCTGTCAGCCCGGCAAAGCGTCTCGCCGGTGGAGGATTCCTTCAGTCCCATAACCGCGACGATTCCTCCGGGACCGGCATCTTCCACCCGCTCCCGCTTGTTGGCGTGCATCTGTAGAATGCGGGAAATTTTTTCTTTTTTCCCCCGGAGAGGATTATAAACCTCATCACCGGTTTTTATCCGTCCGCTGTAAATCCGGACATAGGAAAGCCGTCTCCCCTCCATCATGGACACCTTGAAAATCAACGCTGCCAGTGAGGCCGATGCCTTGGGTTCACAACGGACTTTTTCACCGGTCTGCGGATTGATCCCTTCAATCGCCGGCACATCGGTGGGACTGGGCAGAAACTGGGAAATGGCGTCCAGCAATGGCTGTATTCCCTTATTTTTCAAGGCGCTTCCGCATAAGACCGGAACCAGTTCCAGCGTAATGGCGGCCCTGCGGATGGCAGCCAGAATCCTCGCCTTTTCCACCGGTTCTCCGGCCACATAGGCATTCATGATCGTTTCATCCACATCCGCCAGCGCTTCGATCATTTTCTCCCGCCAGGTTTCGGCGGTCGGCAGAACCTCACCGGGAATATCAACGGCTTCAAATTTCGCGCCCAGGCTGTCATCATCCCAGGCGACGGCCTTCATTTCCACCAGATCGATGATTCCCGAAAAGGCGTCTTCTTTGCCCATGGGAAGTTGAATGACAAGAGGGGTGGCATGCAGCTTTTCCTTCATCATGTCGACGGTACCGAAAAAATTGGCGCCGGCCCGATCCATTTTGTTGATAAAAGCGATTTTGGGCACATGATATTTGTCCGCCTGACGCCAGACCTTTTCCGACTGCGGTTCCACGCCGCCGACGGCGCAGAAAACGCCTACGGCTCCGTCCAGGACACGCAGGGATCGCTCCACTTCGATGGTGAAATCCACGTGGCCGGGGGTGTCGATCAGTTGGATTTCCGAATGCTTCCAGCGGCAGGTCGTGACGGCCGAGGTAATGGTAATGCCCCGCTGCTGTTCGTCAGGCATCCAGTCCATGACGGCTTCACCATCGTGAACCTCTCCCATTTTATGGGAACGACCGGTGTAATACAGAATACGTTCGGTGACCGTGGTCTTCCCGGCATCGATGTGCGCGATGATTCCGATGTTTCGCAGGTTTTCTATTTTTGTCGGTTGCGTCATTTGATCATCCGCATATTGGCGCTGAAGGGCTGGCGCAGGTCGATGTGGCCGGCCATCGTATTGACTTCGTTGCCTTCTATAAGAATTTTTACCTTCTTGACCTGATCCACATTTAATATCAGTGAATTCACGATTGAATAAATCGCCAGCAGTTCCGATTCCGACCCCCCGGGAAGCTTGTCCCGGATAGAAGCGGAGAAGTCCACATAGGCTGTGCTGTCCTCGGTCAGGTATATCGCCCGGCAGACCGTCCCTTCCGGCATTGTTCGCACCAGATTTTTATCGACCGGACCGGCAATAAGGGCGTCAATAATGTTTTTTGAGAACGTCGCCGGGTCCGCAGCACCGTTAATCACTTGTTTTTCCGCCACCAGCAGCGTGTCCGCGGAAAGACCGAAATAAAGGTATACGTCGATTTTACCGTGCCTGTTCTTTTCCCTCGCCGGCCTGCTTGCCGGCAAAGTCGGCTTACCGGGAACAACCATCATTAACCCGTAAACGGCAATGCCCGTTAGAAGCGAACACACCACGGCATAAACTATCAGTTTGGTTTTATCCATAAAACACCAGCGTCCCTAATGCCGTAAGGAAAAAAAATATACACACATGTAAGCCATGACAGCGTTGATGTCAAGCGGTGATATAGAAGGGGGATTCGCGGCGGCGAAAAACGGATGGTTTGCGAAAAGCAAAACCACGCGGGATTTGACAGGTCAATCAAATGGCCAACGCGCCGATAAACCGTCTCATCCGGATCAGGCGATGCAAACTTTCCGGACCATCAGCAAATCCGTATGGCCGGCAATGACCTTCTCAATACCGTCCTGAAGCAGGGTTTTCATCCCTTCTTGCATGGACAGCTTTCTTAACTCTTCAACCGGCTTTAGATCGATTATCGCCCGTTTCATGGTATCCGAACCCACCAGCAGCTCATGAAGCCCCATCCGGCCTCTGTAGCCGGTGTTGTTGCAGGCGTTGCATCCGGAGGGCTTGTACAGGACAAAGTCGTCGTTGTAGGGAGTTCCGCAGCGGCTGTTGAATTCCTCCGGCCCGCCATAGGCATGGACCAGATCATCGTACTCCTTCTGGGTGGGATGAAACTTTTTTTTGCAGTCCTTGCAGAGCGTGCGGACCAGACGTTGCGCCAGGATGCACAGCAACGCATCCGCGAAATTATAGGGGTCCATCCCCATGTCCAGAAGACGGGTAATACTTTCCGGGGCGCTGTTGGTGTGCAGAGTGGAGAACACCAGGTGACCGGTCAAAGACGCCTCGATGCCGATGTGGGTGGTCTCCTTGTCGCGCATTTCACCGACCATGATGACGTCCGGGTCGGCGCGGAGAAAGGCGCGCATGGCCGCGGCAAAGTCGAACCCGATCTTGGGCTGAACCTGAACCTGTCGCAGCCCCACCTGGGTGATTTCAACCGGATCTTCCGCAGTCCAGATCTTGGTGTCCACTTTGTTGATTTTTTTCAGGGCCGAATGCAGGGTGGTGGTTTTACCGGAGCCGGTGGGGCCGCAGACAAAGACAATGCCATAGGGCTTGTGAATGCACTCGAGAAATTTCTTCAGGTTCTGCTCGGAAAAGCCCATTTTTTCAATTGGTATCGGTTCACCGGCGGCCAGGATACGCATGACCACGTCTTCCACCCCTCCCTGGGTCGGCACGGTGGCAACGCGCAATTCTATATCCAGTCCCCCGTATTTCTTAAAGGCGATTTTTCCGTCCTGGGGTTTTCGTCTTTCGGCGATATCCAGGTTCGACATAATTTTTAGGCGGGAGACAACCGCCGCTTTGTAATTATATGGAATGGTCTGGTAAAGGGTGCAGGCGCCGTCGATGCGGATTCGGACCTCGGTATTCTTTTTGCCCGGGTAGGGCTCGATATGAATATCAGAGGCGTTCCGGTTGTAGGCGTCAATGATGATTTTGTTGACCAGCTGCACGATGGCGCTGCTTTCCTCGTCAACCGAGCCCTCGGCCTCCATGACCTCATTGTCTTCGGCCTGCATCTGGGACAGGATCTGATCGATGGAGGCGGTTTCGGTTTCGTCGGTGGTGAACAGTTCGATAAAATCAAAAATATCTTCTTTGAAGGAAACGCAGAAACGAAGGGTGCGGCCGGAAAACAGTGCCCGGATTTCATTGACTCGCTGGGTATCATAGGGATCGTCTATGGCTATCTGAATGACGCCGTCGGTGGTGGATCCCAGGGGCACCCAGACGTTTTTTTTCATAAAAGGGACTTTCAGCCCGGCCAGTAAGTGCCCTGGAATGGGGATCTGATTGTCATAAGGGCGAAAGGGGCAGTCATAGTATTTGGCCAGAGATTCACCGATGGCATTTTTCGGGACGTTATATTCCTTGACCATCACCTCTTCGATGGTTTTGCCCTGCTCCCTGGCCATAACGGCGGCTTCTTTTACCTCTTTCTGGGTCAGGATATGATTTTCCAGCAGGTGATCGAACTTGCCCCGGCCTTTTTTGGCGGCCTGCATTTTTTTCTGGTTGTACAGACCGATTCCCATGGTTTCGGCCAGTTCCCGGAGGCTTTTTTCCTCCTCTTCGGTGAACTTTTTCTTGTTTTTATGATTGATGAGCTGAATCGCCCCGATCAGCATCTTTTTAAAAATAATCGGGGCCACCAGCATCTGTTTGGAGGTAAAGCCGGTGCGCTTATCCCAGCGGTCGTCGTAGTTCAAGGCGGCGTCGACCTTGGCCAGTTCCCGTTTATCATATACATCGGCGATATTGACTATCGTCTGCTTGAAAGCGGCATAGCCGGCAATGCTGGTCGGGGCGAGGGGAACCCGGATTTCCTCGATTTCATTGCCCGTTTTGAAGCGAGAAACCAGTTCGCGCTTGACGCCATCCACGAAATAAATGGTAATGCGTTCGGCGTCAAACAGACCGAGGATATCATCCTTCAGATCAATCAGGATTTCGTCCAGGTTGGAGGCGGAAAATATTTTTTTGTTCAGATCCTGGACTTTCTGGCGATATTCCTCGCCGGAATCAGTGCCTTTAGCCGGGGATAAGATTGAAGCCATGTTGGAAATCCTTAACTTACGAAATTACGGATTGATAACCCGTTTATTGGCTTTTTGAAAAATAGTTTCTTATTTTCCTTATACCGCCGCCGATCAGTAGAACCGCCATGACATAAACGCAAATACGGATGAACATCTCGGTAGAGGGCTGCCCCGCAATGGTTTTCATTTCCGAATCCAGCAGGTTCGCCCTGATCACCACGCCGATTCCCGCCATTACAAGCAGCAGGCCCCAGACCAGCTGGGTTGTTGATTTTGTCGCTCCCATGAGATTGAAACGCCTTGAATTATTTTATTATACGGAAATGTCCACTTCTGTCAAGTCCGTTCACAACACCTCCGGGGCTCGCATTCCAGAGGAGATTATCATGGCCTGTTTTTTAAAGCCGCATGAGCCGCGGCCAGGCGGGCCACCGGCACGCGGAACGGCGAACAGGACACATAGTCAAGCCCCAGTTCATGGCACAGGGCGATGGATTCCGGATCACCGCCGTGCTCGCCGCAGATGCCGCACTCCAGGTCGGGGCGGTTCCCGCGTCCCTTGGTGACGGCGATACGCATCAGTTCACCGACGCCGTCCCGGTCAAGGGTGGCAAAGGGATTTTCCGGCAGAATATCCTGGTTCAGATAGCTCATCAGGAAACCGGACTCGGCGTCATCCCGGGAAATGCCGAAAGTGGTCTGGGTCAGATCATTGGTACCGAAAGAGAAAAATTCCGCATAAACGGCGATCTGGTCGGCGGTCATGGCCGCCCGCGGGACCTCGATCATGGTCCCGAATTTGTAATCGATGGTGATGCTCTGCTCGGCCATGACTTTTTTAGCCGTGGCCTCCAGTACCTCCAGCTGGCGTTTGAGTTCATTGGCATGGGTGGTCAGGGGGATCATGATCTTGGGCAGCACCTTAATGCCTTCACGGGTGACCTCGCAGGCGGCTTCGAAAAGGGCCTGGACCTGCATGCCGGTCAATTCCGGAATCTGGATGCCCAGGCGGACGCCGCGCAGCCCCAGCATGGGGTTCTGCTCGCGCAACTGCTCGGCCCGGGTCCGGATTCGCTCCTTGAGGCGGATCTGCTGCAACAGGTTATCGATCTCGGCCATGGTGGTGGCGTGGTTGACGCGCAGTTTCAGGTCGGCCAGTTCATTGATCAGTCCCAGCAGATCGGGCATGAACTCGTGCAGGGGCGGATCGATCAGACGGATGATGACCGGCAGCCCGTCCATGGCCCGGAACAGGCCGGCGAAGTCTTCCCGCTGGAAGGGGAGCAGTGCGGCCAGGGCCTCCCGGCGGTCATAGGGCAGTGTGGCCATGATCATTTTCTGGATATGGGGCAGACGCTCGCTCTCAAAAAACATATGTTCCGTCCGGCACAGACCGATGCCCTCGGCGCCATACTCCCTGGCCCGCCGGGCATCCGCCGGATAATCGGCATTGGCCATGACGCCCAGGGTACGGATCCGGTCGGCCCAGCCCAGCAACCGGATCAGCCAGGGGTCGTTGATGTCGGGCACCATGGTCTTGATCTGGCCGACGAAAATCTCACCGGTGTTGCCGTCCAGGGAAAGCCAGTCACCCTCCTGGATGGTCAGTTCGCCCACGGCCATGCGCCGCTTGACCAGGTCGATCTGCAGCGCCGCCACGCCGACCACGGCCGGCTTGCCGAACTGGCGGGCCACCAGGGCGGCATGGCTGGTTCGGCCGCCGCGGCTGGTGATGATGCCGTTGGCCGCCAGCATGCCGTGCACGTCATCCGGTTTGGTTTCCGGGCGAACCAGCAGCACCTGCCGGCCCTGTTCTTTGGCCCAGGCCTCGGCCAGGTCCGCTTCAAACACCACCTTGCCCACGGCCGCTCCGGGCGAAACGTTCAATCCCCGGGCCAGCACTTTGCCTCCGCCCCGGGCCTCGGCCACGGCCTTGTTGTCAAACTGAGGATGAAGAAAGAAATCAATCTGGCCGGGAGAAACTCTGGAAACCGCTTCCTCGCGGGAGATGAGCCCCTCCTCCACCATGTCCACGGCGATCCGCACGGCCGCCTGGGCCGTTCGTTTCCCGTCCCGGGTCTGAAGCATCCATAGTTTCCCCTGCTCAATGGTAAACTCCATGTCCTGCATGTCGCGGTAGTGATTTTCCAGAACAGCGGCGATCTGCTGCAGTTGCTTGTAATCTTCCGGCATCTCCACGGCCAGCTGGTCGATACTTTTGGTCATGCGGATGCCGGCCACCACGTCTTCGCCCTGGGCATTGATCAGATAATCGCCTTCCAGCCCGGGTACCCCGGTGGCGCCGTTGCGGGTCATGGCCACGCCGGTGGCGCTGCTGTCCCCCATGTTGCCAAAGACCATGGTAACGATACTGACGGCCGTGCCCAGATCATGGGAAATGCCGGCCGCATTTCGGTAATCAACCGCCCGCTTGCCGTTCCAGCTTTTGAAAACCGCCTCGGTGGCCATCATGAGCTGCTCCACCGGATCCTGGGGAAAGTCGATCTGGGTATGGCTGTGAAAAATGGTCTTAAAATGACTGGTCAGGGCATGCCAGTGATCGGCCGTCAGTTCGGCGTCAGTCGTCAGGCCGGCTCTTCGCTTGGCCTGGTCGATAGCCGATTCAAAGGCTTCATCCGGAATCCCCATGACCACGGAACCGAACATCTGGATCAGGCGGCGATAAGCGTCATAAACAAAACGGGGATCCCGGGTAAGTTGAATCATGCCCTGGGCGGTCTCGTCATTGAGACCGATGTTGAGCACGGTATCCATCATGCCGGGCATGGAAAACTTGGCGCCCGACCGGCAGGAAACCAGCAGCGGTTTTTCACTGTCGCCGAACGTTTTACCGGTAAGCTTCTCGATGTCCATCAGCGCCTGGAGTTCCTGGTCCCACATGCCGTCCGGAAAAACGCCGCCGCCGGCCAGGTAAGCATTGCAGGCTTCGGTGGTGACCGTAAAACCCGGCGGAACGGGAACCCCGATGCGCTGCATGTCCGCCAGATTGGCGCCTTTGCCGCCGAAGAGTGCCCGCACCGAGTCCCAGTCGTTATTGACATTGGCCATGACCTGATCCAATTCGCTGAAAAGATAAACCCACTTTTTTGTTTTCATATGGCTTCCTTATGTTTTTGTGATAAGGGACAAATAGAAAAAAGAACGGCCAACCGCGTGGTTACGGGAAAAGAAGTATAGGCAACAGCATAGGTTATGTCAATATTCAGATTTTTTATATGCCAACCGCCGCTTGACTTTTGATTTATTATCGCTTAGGATAATTAACATTAACGTTAGCGTTAAGGTAGTGGCTGAACGCGCTCGTCAATTAATTTGTCTGCAAATATGGACGCAAAATAAAGGAAACCGCCGATGAGTCAGGCTGACTTGAATTTTACCGAAAAAACAGCTCTTTCCGAACATGACGCGAAAAACATACTGAAACGATACGGCGTTCCTGTCGTTCCGGAAACCGTCGCGACTGAAACCGACCAGGCGGTTGCCGCGGCCGAAGCCTTCGGATTTCCGGTGGTGGTCAAGGGCCTGGGCGCCACTCTGATGCACAAGACTGAGGCCGGCATCGTACACCTCAATCTCGGCGACGGGACCGCCGTTCGAGACGCCTGCCGCCGGATTGTCGACGCTGCCGGATCGGCGCTGGAAGGGTTTCTGGTTCAGCCTCACGTTCAGGGGAAACGGGAATTCGTGGCCGGGCTGTTTCACGACCGGGTTTTCGGGCCGGTGGTCATGTTCGGCCTGGGCGGGATTTTCACCGAAGCCCTGGCCGATATCACCTTCCGCGTGGCGCCGCTAACCGAAATTGACGCCGGGGAAATGATCGACGAAATCAGAGCCACCCGACTGCTGGGGGCATTCCGGGGAGACGCCCCGGCTGACCGGCGTCAACTGATCGACACCCTGATGGGGCTGTCGGAAATCGGACAAAAGGAGCCGGACATCGCGGAAGTCGACATCAATCCCTTGATCATCACCCCTGAAGGAAAAATCTGCGCCGTAGACGCCCTGATCGTCAAGGGCGGTCGCGGCCAGGAACGCCCTGTCACGCCGCCGGTCGACCCGAAGGCTCTGGGAAAACTGTTTTATCCCCGTTCCATCGCCTTTGTCGGCGCCTCCGGCCAGATGGGCAAGTGGGGGCACCTGCTCTTCACCAATACCGTGGCCAACGGATACGAAGGCGAAATATACCTCGTCAATCCGACCAAAGACATAATCGCGGGCCGGAAAACCTACAAATCCGTCAACGACATCCCCGGCCCGGTGGACCTGGCGGTGGTGACCGTTCCGGCCGCCGGCGTCAGCGACCTGATTCCCGACCTGGCGAAAAAAGGTATCAGAAGCATGCTGCTGATCACCTCCGGGTTTGCCGAAGTCGGACCCGAGGGGAAAGCCCTGGAAAAAAACGTCATGGAAAAAGCCCGGGAAGCCGGCATCCTGGTCATCGGTCCCAACACCATGGGCATCATCAATCCCCACATCCGGCTCTATTGCACCGGTTCCCTGGTCTGGCCCGATCCCGGCGGCATCGCCGTGGTGGCCCAGTCCGGCAACATGGGCGGTCAGCTGCTCCATTTCGCCGAACAGCAGGGTATCGAAATCCGGGCCTTCTGCGGGTCGGGCAACGAGGGCATGGTGACCATCGAGGACTATCTGGAAGGGTTTGAAATCGACGACGTCACGAAAATCGTCATGCTCTATATCGAAAGCGTCAAGAACGGCCAGCGGTTTCTGGAAAGCGCCCGGCGCCTGTCCCGGCGGAAACCCATTGTCATGTTAAAGGGGGGACAGACCGAGGCCGGCAGCCGGGCCGCGGCCAGCCATACCGGCGCCATGACGTCGGACGCCCGCGTTTTTGAGGCGGTCTGCCGGCAGACCGGCATCATCAAGGTGGACCGGACCATGGATATGCTCGATCTTTCAGCCGCGTTTTCCTCCCTGCCCCTGCCCAAAGGCAAACGGGTGGCCATCATGACCCTGGGCGGCGGCTGGGGGGTGGTGGCCTCGGACCTGTGCGCCTCCTTCAATCTGGAAGTGCCGCAGCTTTCGCCGGAGTTGATCGAAACCATCAACGGCATCCTGCCGCCCTACTGGAGTCATGCCAACCCGGTCGATCTGGTCGGTGAGCGGGATAACTCCTTTCCGGTGCGGGTGATCGAAGAACTGATCCGCTGGGACGGCTGCGACATGGTCTTGAATCTCGGTATTCTGGGCCGGAAGCACAGCGTCAAGCGGCTGATCAAAAACGTCGTCATTGATCCGAACTACACCGTGGGGTTCGGCCAGCAAGTGTTAAAGGCCATGTATGAATTTGAAGAAAGCTACATCGCCCACATCGTCAAGCTGATGGAAACTTACGAAAAGCCGGTCATCGGGGTCAACATCGTCACCGACGAGACCGAAGACAAGACCTTATATAAGGTGGACGGCGCCCGTTACAAAGGCGTTTTCTTCCCCACTCCGGAGCGGGCCGTCAAATCCCTGGCCAAGATGTATGATTACAGCCGGTTTCTGCTGCGCGAGCAGCGACGGTAATCCGGATCAGGACCGTAGAATCAGCCCGGCCGGTAACGACTCGCCATAGGTCAGCGTCTGTTCCTGCTGTTCCACCGCTTTTACCTCGGTGATCCGGGAGGCCCATTCTCCGGCCAGATTCTTTTCGTTCAGCCATGACAGAAGCTGTTCCACCAGGCCTGCGTCCACATCCCGGGTACGGTCACCGGTTTTGCGGGCCAGGCGGCAAACGGCCGCGGCCGCGGCTTCGGGCCGGGGCCAGTCCACGCCGATGATGGCGTCGATCCATTCCGCTGCCTCGGCCGGCGGCACCACCCGGTCGGCGGACCCGTAAAGCATGTCCCGGGCGCCCAGGCGGGAAACCGCCCAGAGGTACTGGGGCTTGCAGTTCTTTTTCGCGATCCGGGTCAGCAGGGCCCGGCCGCAGGTGATCTTGTCCTTGACCAGCAGCCGCTCCATATTGGCCAGGGCCATCCATATTTCCACCTGCTCCTGCTCGGACAGCTTGATCCCCTGGCCTTTTCCGGGCAGAATCAGCGAAGAGACATCCTGAAAAAATTGCCGTTGCTGACCGGGCTTCAGCCCGCAAGCAATGCGGCGCAGGAAGATCCACCATTCCACCCGGACCTGGGCGTTGTTGGCAAAACAGATCCCCTGGTTGTAGATTTTCCAGAAGGCGGTGACGCGCTGGGCGTCAAACCCGTCGCCGATGCCGGGCCGGGCGGCGAACCCGGCCAGGTTCAGCCAGCGGGTTTCATGGTCGGCGGAGATCCGCCGGCACTCCCGGATATCGATCAGCCGATCGGCCATGGCCCTCAGGAAGGACACCGGCCATTTTTCCCGGGAAGTTTTCGTCAGGTCGGTCAGGGCGTGAACCAGACCGGTCAACTTCTTCTTTTCCGCCGGTCCGGCTTTCTTTTCAGACAGCACCTCACTTACCACCGACAGGGCGGATTCCACCAGATTGGCGTCCATCACCTGGCCGGCGTCGGGAATATCCATGGCCGCCGCTGCCTGCCGGAGCTGAAACTGCAACTGCCAGCGGTGGGAGCTGGCCAGAGAGCGGCACCACAGCACCAGGGTGCCGATTTCCGTGTATTCAATCTCAATGTGAACCGGGATGTTCCGGGCGGCGCCTTTTTCGCCGAACTGGATGATCGTCTCCACCGGCGGCAGCGGCACGACCGAATCATCGACGGCAATGATATCGCCGTGGCGGTCCCCGGAGCGGAAGCTGGAGCTGTACAGATCAAACCGCACCCGGCGGTTGGCGATGACATCAAAGGTCCGGTCAGCCAGTTCGACGCGGGTGTTTTCCTCCAGGCCCCTTTCCACCACGCAGATGGCGGACGCAGGCCGATCCGCCGTTTCCTCGCCGGTGGCGATGCCCAGGTAAACGGAGCGGGGGCTGCCGCTGCCCACCTTCACGCCCTGGCCGGACTTGACCAGGCCATAATAGGCCGCGCCAAGGGAAACCGCGGCGTCGTGGTCGGGGTTGATCAGCGCCCGCGGCCGATCCGCGTCGCCCAGGCCGTAGTATTGCCGCAGGGCTTCCCGGATCCGCTCCTGGACCGGCATTGGCTTGAGGGCTCCGCCGTTGAACAGGACGATGTCCGGCACGGGCGGCCGGGACATCCGCGACTCGGTTTCGGCGGCGTTGCGGGACAGAAACCGCATCAGGTGGGCGGTCACGGCCGGATCGCTTTCATAGGCCAGGCCAAAGGCCGACCGGACCTTGGTCCCCGGATTGGCCGCCACCCGGCCTTCGTCCACCAGCGGAAAAAACTGCTCCAGCACCGTTTCCCGGACCTCGGCCCGGTCCAGAACGGAAGAGATCGTGCCGGCGATGAGGCTGCCACCCTGGCCCATGAGGGTGATCCGTTCCCGTTCGGAGCGTTCCTCCAGGATGTTTTCCTTGGCCTGGCGGCACTGGTGGCAGAGGGTTTTGAGCCGGTCCGCGTCAAGCGGTTTCTTGAGCTTTGCTTCGACCCGGCGGGCCAGGGCCAGGTCGATGTTGTCCCCGCCCAGGATAAGGTGATCGCCTACGGCAATGCGCTCAAAACGGGGGCTGCCGTGCTCGTCGCTCAAGGTGATCAGGGTAAAGTCCGTGGTGCCGCCGCCCACGTCGCAGACCAGGATCAGTTCGTCCGGGCTGACCTTTTCGCTCCAGTCGTTTTCGTGGACGGCCAGCCAGCTGTAAAAGGCGGCCAGGGGCTCTTCCAGCAGAATGATGTTTTTCAGGCTGGCCAGGGAGGCTGCCGCCAGGGTCCGGTCCCGGGCCACCTCGTCAAACGACGCCGGCACGGTCACCACCACCAGCTGGTTCTCCAGGTACTCCTCCTCTTCCTCGCCCCGGGACAGGTTCCAGGCCTGGCGCATGTGGTCCAGGTAGGCGGCCGACGCCTCCACCGGTGAGACCTTGCGCACGGAGGCCGGCGAACCCCAGGGCAGGATGGCGGCGTTCCGGTCGACGCTGTTTTCGCACAGCCAGCTTTTGGCCGAAGAAACCAGTCGGGCCGGAATGTTGGCCCCGAAATCCCGGGCGAAGATGCCGGAAAAATTTTTAGTGGGCATGCGCCAGGGATGGGTGATGGCCGCTTCGGCGATTTCGTGTTCGCCGGGGATATATAAAAATGACGGCAGCACCGGCCGGCGGGAAAACTCGCCGCTGCCGGTGAGCTGCGGCACTTCAAACCGTTTGATGGCGGGCTTCTTTCCGTCGGCGGCGTCCAGTCGCGCGTACGACACCGCCGAGTTGGTCGTGCCCAGGTCAATTCCGATAACGAATCGGGCATCCGGAGGCAACATTTGAAAACCTTTCCAGTTTACAAGCAGTTATGAACGCGGACGGCTTTTGCCCGGTTTTTGTGGCCTAATGGTAGGGACGAAAGCCGGGGATGTCAACACGGGGGTATATATTAATAATGAATCATAGAAGCATAAGGCCGCATTCGGGAAGGAGTGTTTTGTTCGCTCCCCAAAATGCCCGCAGGTCGCTCACAAAAACCCCTTTCCCGAATACGGCGAGTTTAAATGCCACAAGCTTAGAGGCTGTCAGTTTTAATGAATAAGATTGCTTGCCAATTGTAATCATATACGTTACAGTAAAAACATGATCAAAAAATTTCGGGATAACTGGTTACGGGACTTTTTTACCGAAGACGTTTCGTCTAAAAAAATACCCGCCGATATCCGCGACCGATTATTCAGAAAACTGCAACTGCTGGACGATGCGGCCAGCGAAGCGGACTTGAAGAGTCCGCCCGGCAACCATTTTGAACTGCTATCCGGCCACTTGAAGGGCAAATATTCCATTCGCGTAAACAATCAATGGCGAATCGTTTTTTCCTGGGACGATAGCCGCGGAGAAGCCGACGGCGTATATCTGGATAATCACGCATACAGATAAGAGGTGTAAAATGATTGCGACCAAACGACGACCGGTCAGTGTCGGTGAAATGATAACCGAGGAATTTCTGTTGCCGTTGGGTATTACGCAGGGGCAGTTGGCTTCCGCCATGAATGTCAGCCGGCGGACGGTTAACGAACTTTGCACGGGCAAACGGTCCATCACCGTTGACACGGCGTTGATGCTGGCTAGGGTATTCGGTACGACGCCGGACTTCTGGCTCAATCTGCAGCAGCGGAATGACCTGTGGGCCGCCCTGCATTCGCCCAAACGAATGGAAAAGATTGGACGGGCCCGGCCGATCCATGAAGCCTCCGCATAATAGGCTTTCTCCCAAAATGCCCGCAGGTCGCTCACAAAAACCCCTTTCCCGAATGCGGCCAGTTTGATATTCGACAGGTGATACCGTACACTATTTGGACCAACTACAGAGGGCTCCTTTACCATCTAAAAGAGACAGGAAGGCTTATAGCCATCTATATTGTGTAATATTACGGAGCTATTTTGCCCGAGGTTCCAAAATGGACTCGAAGTAGTTCTGGGGTTATCCGCTATTCGGTGGGTTTCAGCTAACTGAAAAGTAGTACCAGGGCTGCCGGGCTTTGCCAAAAGTGTGATTGTGAGCGCCTTTGAGCCTTTTGGGAAATAGCCGGGTGGCGTCAGCCGCGAAAAGCGTTTCTCGCTGTCCGAGGGTGGTGGCAGGTCTTTCAGATTATCCAGCGCAGCCCGAGTTCGAGAAACGCCGCGGATGATGCCAGCCGGCCCCAAAAGGGTCACGGCGCGAACAAACATGCTTTTGGCAAAACCGCATGCTATATTCTTCCCCATCACTTTTTGTTAGTCAATCCGCCGGGCTTGAGCAACAAATGCCTGCGTCCATCAAAAACTTGTTACGCGAAGACGATTCTGATAAGACAAAAATCGAGGAAGGCAGCTCTGCCTTGACCTGCCCCCAATGGAAAGCATGAAATCCGCTCCTTGTGCTCATATACAGAACGACGAGATGGCCAGGCTGGTGTCGGTTCGCAACCGGATTTTCCCTTAACGAAAAGGACATGCCCATGAAAATACATCATTTAAACTGCGGCACCATGAGGCCCATGGGCGGCGCGCTGCTCAACCAGAGCCCGGCCCTGATCGTCTGTCACTGCCTGCTGATCAATACGGGCAGAGAGCTGATCCTGGTTGACGCCGGCGTCGGCATCGCCGACATGAAAGACCCCCGGCGACTGGGGCCCATGCGGTTTCTGCTGAATATGAAAGCCGATGTTCAAGACACGGCCGCCGAGCAGGTCAAAGCATTGGGCTACAAAACCGAAGATGTGCGGCATATTCTGATCACTCACCTGGACCTGGACCATGCCGGCGGGCTGCCTGATTTTCCCCGGGCCGAGGTCCATGTGCTGAGGCCGGAATACGAGGCGGCCACCCACCCGACGACCTTCCGGGAAAAGGAGCGCTACCGGCGCTGCCACTTTGCCCACTCCCCCCGCTGGGTGGTTCATGAAATGCCCGGCAATGATGACTGGTTCGGCCTGCCCTGCGTCCGGGATACCGATCGGCTGCCGGAAGAGATCGTGCTGGTGCCACTGCCCGGACATACCCGGGGGCATTGCGGCGTGGCCATCCGGACGCCGGAACGGTGGCTGCTGCACGCCGGTGACGCCTATTACCATGAACGCCGCATGGCAGAGGCCGGCGGGTGTACGCCGGGGTTTATCGCCTTTGAATGGTTCGCGCACATCGACCACGGCCGGGCCATGAAGCAGATGCGCGCCCTGTGGCAGGTGGTCAACCGCCACAAAGGCGAAGTCGAAACCTGCTGCACCCATGATCCCTCGGAATTTTCGAGACTGCGGAACAGATAAGGCAATCAATGATGATCCACAATCTGAGTCGTCGCCGGAAATGGCTGCTGGCAATCACCGGGCTGCTGGCGATTTACGTCTTTACCGGGTTTTTCATTATTCCCCTTGTTGCCCGGAACACTACGGTCAGCAAGCTTTCCCAGGCGATAGACCGGAAAGTCGCCATAGGGAAGGTGCGCTTCAACCCCTTTACCCTGACCCTGGCGGTTGAAAATTTCTCCGTAAAGCAGAAAGATTCCGTTGACGACATGGCCGCTTTTCAGTCCCTGTTTGTCAATCTGGAGTGGCGGTCCCTGTTTCGAGCGGCGCCGGTGGTCAGCCAGGCCCGCCTGGACAAACCGGTTGTCCGTCTTTTCCGGGACGAGCGGGGCGCTTTTAATTTTTCAGACCTGATTCAGCCCGCCAAAGAAGAGCCGTCTTCCGTCCCGGAGCCGCAGAAAGCGGATTCAGAAGCGTCCCTGTTTGCGTTCTCCCTGGCCAATATCGAAATTGTAGAAGGCGATGTTGTCTTCAAGGATGAGAGCAAAGGCAAAATCCACCGGTTGGAACACCTGAATGTGGGCGTCCCTTTTATCTCTACCATCGGCAAGGCCGCGGAGGTTTTTGTTCTGCCCCGGTTTTCGGCCGACATCGACGGCCGGCCGTTTTCCCTGGAAGGCAAGACCAAGCCGTTTCACCATAGCCTGGAAACGAATTTTAACCTGGAGCTAAAGGAACTGGACCTGCCTTATTACCTGGATTATGTTCCCGCGGCCCTGCCCGTTACGATCAAAAACGGCACCCTGGATGCCAACCTGACGATTTCATTTATTAATACCCCCGAGACGGCTTTGCGGCTGAGCGGCCGCACGGAATTAAAAGGCCTGAAGGCGACGGATGCTGAAGACCGCCCGCTGCTTGAACTGGACCGGTTGGGAATCGGCCTGTCGCCGTCGGGTATCCTCGGCGGTGACATTCATCTTTCCGCCGTTGAACTGGAAGGGCCGAAAATTCATCTGGTACGGGATGCGTCCGGAAGACTGAACATTCTGCCGCCGCCGGCCGATGCCGGAACCGGCGCTCCGGCGGAAGAAGATCAGGTCCAGGATAGACCAGAAAGTGATTCGCCGATGAAGATTCGGGTCGATGCGTTCCGTCTGGCCGATGCCGTCGTTTCATTATCCGACGGAGACGGGTCTGAAACGGCTGACGGGCCTTCGCCCGGCGAGATAATCGGTCTGCCGCTGCTGGAGGTGGATGCGGTTGCGGTGGATACCGGCAAAAGGGATATTACCATCGGCGCGGTCCGCACGGCCGACGGCCGCCTGCGGGTCAATCGGCTGAAGGACGGGACGTTGAATCTGCAGGCCCTGTCCGGTCCGGCGGCGGAGCCCATCACAGAAGAACCAGTCGGCGAGGATTCGACCCCGGAAGAAGCGTCTCCGTCCTGGGTGGTCTCGTTGAGCACCCTGTCTCTGGACAACTATCAGGTTCGGGCCGAAGGCCTGCTGCCGGGCAACAGCGCCGGCGCGGTCGTCGATCAAATCCGGGCCGCCGTGACGGATTTCTCCACGCGTCGGGACAACACCGGCCAGGTGGATTTTTCCTGCCGTCTCAATGAAAGCGGCCTGCTGACGGTCAAGGGTGGTGTGGGCCTATCGCCGTTGTCGGCCGGTCTGGCGGTCGGACTGGACCACCTGGGCCTGCCCGGCCTTTATCCGTTTCTGGCCGATTATGTTCCCGGAGAGATAACCGGCGGAGAAGCGTTTCTCCAGGGTGATGTATCGCTGGCGCCAGTCCAGGGCAAAGATCTTGCGGCCACATTCCAGGGGCAGGCCGCCATCCGTGACTTCAAGTCCATTGACAGGCAAAAGGGCGGACCGCTGGTAGCCTTTGACGGCCTGGAACTGAACGCCGTCAGGGCCGGCAACCATCCGGCAGCGCTCGAAGTAGGCGATATCCGGCTCATCCGCCCGTCAGCCGAGGTGGCGATTGACGCCGGAGGAAAGCTAAACCTTGCCCGTACGGCCGGAAAAGATGAGGCAGGCACCGGCACCACTGAATTCAAAGCCGATCCATCGCCGGAATCCGCAGGCAAATCCGTATCGGTTGACATTGGAAAAATTGTCCTGGCGGATGGCCGTCTGCGGTTTTCCGATCTTTCTTCAGGCCGGCTTTTTCAGGCCGGGTTGTCCAAAGCCAACCTGGAGGTCTCCGGTGTTTCTTCCCGTCCGGATCAGGTCGCCGAGGTTCTCTTTTCGGGATTGCTTGACAACCAGACACCGCTGAACCTGTCCGGCCGCATCAGCCCTCTGTCCCGGGATCTCTATGCCGATCTTCTTCTCAAGGTGGAAAACCTGGAACTCAGCGGGGTGAGTCCTTATTCCGGCAGATATATCGGCCGTGATATTGCCAAAGGCAAACTGTTCACCGATCTGGGCTACATTGTCAAGGACCGGAAAATGACCGGGGAAAACCATATTTTTATCGATCAGCTGGAACTGGGAAAAACGGTGGACAGCCCCGACGCCGCTGATCTTCCGGTGGGGCTGGCCATTTCCCTGCTGCGGGACCGCCAGGGGAAAATCGTGCTGGATGTCCCGGTTTCAGGAGACCTGAACGATCCCAAGTTCAGTCTGGGCCGGATCATTCTCCAGGCCTTTACCAATATCGTCGTCAAGGCCGCCACTTCACCCTTCTCCCTGGTCGGCGCCGTCATGGGCGGAGCCGATCCCAGCCATCTGGAGTTTGCATACGGCAGCGCCGATATCCCGGAAGCGACCGGCCCTGTTGTCGACAAACTGGTGGATCTGCTCTACGACCGGCCGAAGCTGGCCATTGAACTGAACGGTTTCGTGGATGGAGAGAAGGACCGGCAGGCTTTGGCCGATATGGCGTTCTTAAAAAAGCTCAAGGCCGTCAAGCACGCCGCCATGCCGCCGGCGGAGGCGCGGGCTACAGCCGTGGACAACGTTCTTATTGCCCCGGAGGAGTTCGAGGAGTATCTCTGGCAGGCATACAAGCTTGAGCCGTTTGACAAGCAGAAGAACGTACTCGGCCTGGACAGCAGAATCCCCTCTGCGGAAATAGAGACATTGATGCGTCAGCATATCCAGGTGGATGACGATCAATTGAAAACGCTGGCCGACCAGCGGGCGCGCCGGATACGGGACCGGATTCTGGCTTCCGGAAAAGTCGAACCGGCCCGGGTGTTCGTGGTGGAGGCGTCTTTTTTGAAACCGGAAGCCATTAAGGGTGTCGGCAACAGCCGCGTGGATGTGCGGCTTAAATAAAGAGGCCGAGGGGTCGTTCACTTGACCCCTCGGCCCTTGGAATCCTGCTCATCAGCTGGGTTGAAGAAGAACCGGAGCCTATAACTTATTTAGCGCTTCCTGACCGATATTCCGATAGTATTCGCCGCAAGTCTTCATGGCTGTGTCCAGGATCTGCCGGGCTTCCTGTTTGTTTTCCTCTCCGCCCATGTCCGCCAGCAGGTCGGCTACCAGGATCATGGTATTCGGATCTTTTCCCCAGAAGGGCGAGGCCTGGTATTCACGGTAGTAACGGAGCGATTCCTTCATGTCTTTCAGGGGCCAGGGCAACTGGTGCCAGAACCGGGCCAGGGAGATCATTACGTCCCCTTCCTCGAAATTCTTGTCCATGGCGTAGACTTTTTCAAAATTTTTCTGGGTTTTTCCCTTGAGCCCTTCCGTGACGGCCCCGACGATGCTGATGCCGAACGAGTACATGCCGGCATTGAAGGCAAAGAAATAACAGCCTTCAATTTTTTCCGGTTCAAGCTGCATGGCTTTCTCGGCATAGCGCAGACCCTTTTTAGCGTCCTTCCGGCAGGCGTCCTCCCAGCCGGGGACTAAATGCTCCTGGAGGGCGTGGGTGTAATAGGCGTAAGACCGTGCCAGCCGCCAGTTGGCCTCATAGCTGTCCGGTTCGGCCTCCACCGCTTTTTTACCCAGTTCGATGGCCTTTTTCTGGTTCTCATAACCGCCGGCTTTGTTTAAGGCATCCATTTCATCCAGCAGGGGGTTGGCTAAGGCCACAACGGGTATCATCATCGTCATTACGATCAAACCGGCCCAAAAACCAATCATTTTCACCACAGGCACCTCCCGGCGATTTTTATCGGTTGATAAAAGAAAAAGGTAAATAACTGCTTTTATGAATGTTCTTTATATGCAAGCCGGGCCGATCCGTCAACAAATATAATAAATTTATTTGTTCCGGACTTTAAATAAACATTTGCAACAAATCGGCAAGAGTGGTATCTTCCTGTTTCAATTCAACAAGGAATCAGTCCTATTGTTCCTGTAAATAAACCAGAGAAAATCGAAAGGAGTTCATTGTGAAAATCACCAAGCGTATTATTGTTGTTTTCTGTCTGGGTCTGTTTGTTTTCAACTGCCAGGTAAATACGGTGACGGCCGAGAACAAATCAGCCGCGCTGGCCACCGAAAAAGACAAAATCAGCTATATCATCGGCACCAAGATGGCGGCGTCCCTGCTGAACATCAAGGGAGAAATCAATGTGGACATGCTCAAAAAAGGCCTTGAAGACCAGATGACCGAAAAGCCCCTCATGATCCCCGAAGATGAGGCCAACACCCTGCTTCAGTCTTTTTCCCAGAGAATGCAGGCCAAGCAGATGGAGGAGAGAAAAGTAAAGGGCGAGGCCAACCTGGCCGCCGGCAAGGCGTTTCTGGAGAAGAATGCCAAAAAAGAGGGCGTAACCACCACTGCCAGCGGGTTGCAGTACATGGTGGTCACCAAAGGGACCGGTCCGATTCCGGCGGCATCCGACACCGTCAAAGTCAATTATGAAGGCACTACCATTGACGGCAAGGTGTTTGACAGCTCCTATAAGCGTAACGAGCCGGCGACCTTTCCGGTGGCTAACGTGATTCCCGGCTGGACTGAAGCGCTCCAGCTCATGCCCGTGGGCAGCAAATACAAACTGTTCATCCCCACGGAACTGGCCTACGGCCCTCAAGGCATGGGTCAGCAGATCGAGCCTAACGCGACCCTGGTTTTTGATGTGGAGCTGCTGGAAATCGTCAAACAGGAAAAGAAGGCGCCGGTGGATCTGGTGAACCCGAAAGAGAAAGCAGAAAAAGCCAAACCGGCCACCGAGACAAAAAAATAAATCGGCCATTATCGAGGCGGGCTGAAAAATAAAACGTCTCATCCGGGCAAAATACAAATGCCCGGATGAGACGTTTTTGTTTTAGCGACGGCCTTTATCTGATTGCCGCGAAGGGGTTGGTTCGTTTTTCCCGGCCAATGGTCGTCTCCGGCCCGTGACCGCAATAAACCGTGACATCGTCTCCCAGGGGAAAAAGCTTGTTGCGGATGGCGGAGATGAGGGTATCAAAATCGCCGCCGGGAAAATCCGTCCGGCCGATGGAGCCGGCAAAGAGCGTGTCGCCGACGAAGACCGTCTTGCCGGTCACCAGCGAAATGCCGCCCGGCGAATGGCCCGGCGTGTGCAGGACTTTCATTTCAATATTGCCGAAGGCGATGATATCGCCTTCGTCTACAGTCCGGTCTGGCGGCGGCGAATTGTCGCAGGACAGCCCGAAGGCCGAAGCCATGTCCGACAGGCTCGTCAGCATGGGCGCGTCGGCCGCGTGAATGATGATGTCGGCGCCGGTGGCCTGCTTCAGTTGCCGGTTGGCGCTGACATGGTCAAAGTGGCCGTGGGTATTGATGATATGCTTCACGGTCAGCTTACTGCCGGCCAGCCGGTACAGAATCAGGTCCGCCTCGTCTCCGGGATCGATGACCGCGGCCTGCCGGGTCTCCTCGCAGCCCACGATAAAACAGTTGGCCATGATCGGGCCCACTTCCATCTTCTCAATGATCAACTCCACCTCCATCATTATTAACGCGTTGTTTCGCCTGTTCAATCAGCTCCAGGATGCTGGTGATTTTAGGCTTGGGCCGGGCGTCTATCAGGGCCGCGACCGTTTCCCCCGGGTAATGCGCGTTGAGATACCCGACGATATCGAAGGTCTCCCACCAGCAATCGGCGATTTTCCAGCAGGGGCCGCCGGTCTCACCGCAGGTCAGGCAATAGGCAAAAGGAATCTGGTGACCCAGCCTGGGGCAGTGACGTTCCCGTTCTGACGGCATGCTTCCGACCTTTTTTTATTTTATCATTTGCGGTTTGGGAAATTCGGCAAACACCGCTTCCGAAGCGGCCATCTCTTTCTCGGTAAGTTCGACGTCGGTCAGCTCGCCCGCAAAGTATTTGTCATAACCGGTCAAATCAAGAAGCCCGTGGCCGCTCCAGTTGAACAGGATGACCTTTTCCTTACCTTCCTCCTTGGCCTTGTTGGCTTCATCAATGACGCAGGCCAGGGCGTGACAGGTTTCCGGCGCGGGAATGATGCCTTCTGTCCGGGCAAAGGTGACGCCGGCCTGGTAGGACTTGAGCTGCGGTACCGACCTGGGTTCCAGGATACCCTGGCAGACCAGCTGGCTGACAGTAGGGGCCATGCCGTGGTAGCGCAGGCCGCCGGCATGGAATGGCGCCGGAACAAAGGCGTGGCCCAGGCTGTGCATGGGCAGCAGGGGCGTGTAGCGGGCGGTGTCGCCGTGATCGTACACGAACGGCGCCCGGGTCAGGGTGGGGCATCCCTGGGGCTCCACGGGGTAGATGTCGATGTGCTTGCCGTTAATTTTGTCAAGGACAAAGGGGAAGGCGATGCCGGCAAAATTGCTGCCGCCCCCGGCGCAGCCGATGATGACATCCGGATATTCGTTGATCATTTTCATCTGTTTTTTGGCTTCCAGGCCGATGATGGTCTGGTGGAGCATGACGTGATTGAGTACGCTGCCGAGGGAGTAGCGGGTCTTACCGGTGGTGTCGCTGACCGCGGCCTCGATGGCCTCGCTGATGGCGATGCCCAGGCTGCCCGGGGTGTTCGGATCCCTGGCCAGGGCGTCCCGGCCGGCCTTGGTCTCGTTGCTGGGGCTGGCAACGCATTTGCCGCCCCAGACAGACATCATGGACTTGCGGTAGGGTTTCTGGTCAAAACTGATCCGGACCATGTAGATTTTGCATTCAATGCCGAAATGGGAGCAGGCAAAGGCCAGGGCGCTGCCCCACTGGCCGGCGCCGGTTTCGGTGGTCATGCGCTTGATGCCGAATTCCTTGTTGTAATAAGCCTGGGGAACGGCCGTGTTGGGTTTGTGGCTGCCCGGGGGGCTGACGCTTTCGTTTTTAAAATAAATTCTGGCCGGCGTTCCCAGAAATTTTTCCAGGTTGCTGGCCCGGACCAGGGGGGACGGCCGCCAGATCTTCAGGATACCCAGCACCTCATCGGGGATATCGATCCATCGCTGTGAGCTGACTTCCTGCTCGATCAGGTTCATGGGGAAAACCGGCGCCAGCATATCCGGACTGATCGGTTTTCCGTCAGGTCCCAGGGGGGGATTCATTTTAATATCCGCCAGAATATTGTACCACTGACGGGGCATGTCCTCTTCGGCTAATAAAACCTTTTTGTTGCTCACCGGTATTCTCCTTAGTTGATGATGGGTTAAGAAGGTGTCTGGTCTTTTTTTGTCTGGGGTTCGATTTTTTTCCGGATGCTGTCCAGCACCCCGTTGATAAAGGCTCCGGAGTCTTCGGTGCTGAACTGCTTGCCGATCTCAATGGCTTCGTTGATGGCCACCTTGAATGGCACATCCTCGCAGTACATCATTTCATAGACCGCGATTTTCATGATATTCCGGTCCACGCCGGACATGCGGCTGATCTTCCAGTTCTGGGAGTGTTCCACCAGCAGGGTATCGATTTGCTGCCGTTTTTCCCTGACCCCGCGGACGAGGGTGAAAAAATGGGGAACGGTTTCCGGGGTCAGCTCGAAGCGGGTGCGGAAGGTTTCCAGCTCCTCTTCGAAATTGCTCCACGCGTTCAGGTCCCCGGCAAAGAGAAACTGCAACGCGTAAATCCGTGCTCTGCGTCTTCCCGCCATGACGGATTTCCTTTAAGCGATCTTTTTCATCAGATTGGCCATTTCCACGGCGGCCATGGCCGCGTCCCAGCCCTTGTTGCCGGCTTTGGTCCCGGCGCGCTCAATCGCCTGCTCAATCGTGTCGGTGGTAATCACGCCGAAAATCACCGGCACGGACGATTCCAGGCCGACCTGGGCGATTCCCTTGGACACCTCGGCGCTGATGTATTCAAAATGAGGTGTCGCGCCGCGAATGACCGCGCCCAGGCAGATGACCGCGTCATAGGTGCCGGCGGCCGCCAGTTTTTTGGCTGCCAGCGGAATCTCGAAACAGCCCGGCACCTTGACCAGAGCGATGTCCTTGTCGGCGGCGCCGTTTCTGATCAGCGCGTCCACCGCGCCGGCGACCAGCCGCTCGGTGATAAAATCGTTAAACCGGCTGGCGATCAGCGCAAACCGCTTGCCCTGCGCGGAAAGCCCGGCTTCAATCAGTTTTGGCATATGTCCTCCTCCCGTAATTTGGTTTTTTCCCATTCCGTATTTTCAGTGACTGGTTATCCCGGGTTATGGCACGCAGTCCAGGTTCAGGGTATGACCCATTTTCAGTTTTTTGCATTCCAGATAATTTTTGTTGTAAGCATTGGGCTGAATTTCAATGGGAACCTGCTCCACCACCGACAATCCGTAGCCTTCCAGTCCGACGATTTTCTTGGGGTTGTTGGTGATCAGGCGCATCTTTTTTACGCCCAGATCGGCCAGCACCTGGGCGCCGATGCCGTAATCCCGCAGGTCCGGCCGGAAGCCCAGTTTCTCGTTGGCCTCCACCGTGTCCAGCCCGTGGTCCTGGAGGTTGTAGGCCTTGAGCTTGTTGACCAGGCCGATACCCCGGCCTTCCTGGCGGACGTACAGCAGGATACCGGCCCCCGCCTCGGCCATCATGATCATGGATTTGCGCAGCTGGTTGCCGCAATCGCAGCGCAGGGAGCCGAAAATGTCCCCGGTCAGGCATTCGGAATGAACACGGACCAGCACCGGTTCGTCTTCTTTAATGTCTCCCTTGATCAGGGCAATGTGCTGGAAATCATCCATGTCGTTTTCGTACACGGCCACCTTGAACTCGCCGCCGAACTCGGAATGAATTTTGGCCTCCACCACTTTTTTGACAAAGGATTCGGTCCGCATGCGGTACTCGATCAGGTCGGCGATGGTGCAGATGCCGATACCGTGCTTTTCGCCGAATTTTTCCAGGGACGGCATTCTGGCCATGGTGCCGTCGTCGTTCATGATTTCACAGATGACCCCGGCCGGTTTCAGCCCGGCCAGACGGGCCAAGTCGACCGAGCCTTCGGTCTGGCCGGCCCGGACGATCACCCCGCCGCGCCGCGCCCGAAGCGGAAACACATGGCCCGGCCGCACCAGGTCCTCCGGCGTGGCGTCGTCGGCCACGGCCGTCAGGATGGTGGTGGCCCTGTCGGCGGCCGAAATGCCGGTGGTGACCCCCCGGGCGGCTTCAACGGACACCGTGAAGCCCGTTTTATACTGCGAGGTGTTCCGATCCACCATCAGGGGCAGGTCCAGGGCCTCCACGATGCGGGCGTCCAGGGCCAGGCAGATCAGGCCCCGGCCGTACATGGCCATAAAGTTGATCACTTCCGGGGTTACTTTTTCGGCGGCGATCATCAGGTCGCCTTCGTTTTCGCGATCTTCGTCATCCACCAGGATGATCATTTTCCCGGCGCGAATGTCCTGGATCGCGTCTTCAATGCTCATTACTCCCATGATACTTCTCCTCTGTTATACAAACCCCGCTTTCAGCAGGGTTTCCCGTGTTATCGGGCCGCCGGCGGATTGATGCGTCTCATCAGTCAGGCCGGCGGTCAGAAAATGTTTGACGTACTTTCCGATGATATCGGTTTCAATATTGACCCGTTCATCCGGCTGCCGGAAGCCGATGGTGGTCATGGCCGCGGTATGCGGTATGATACTCACCTCAAAAAAATCCCGGCCGCAGCGGTTAATGGTCAGGCTGATGCCGTCCACGGCCACCGACCCTTTGGCCACCATATAGCCGGACAACTCCGGACCGACCCCGACGGTAATGATTTCGGCGTTGCCGGCTCTTTTTTTATCCCTCATGACGGCGGTCCCGTCAATATGCCCCGTGACCAGGTGACCGCCCAGGCGGTCGGTAAACCGCAGGGCCCGCTCCAGGTTCACCCGGCTGCCGCCCTTCAGTTCTCCCAGGGTGGTCCGGGCCAGGGTCTCCGGCGAGGCATCGGCCTCAAAACGAGTCCCGGTCACCGTCACTGCCGTCAGGCAGACGCCGTTCACCGCGATGCTGTCGCCTACGGCGGTGTCGCCCAGGTTGAATCCGGCGTCAATGCTGATTCGCCGGCCGCCGCTGACCGCCCGGGTGTCGCGAATGACACCCAGCCCCTCGATAATACCGGTAAACATCAGTTCAGATAACCTTCTACCATAATATCATCGCCTATCTGGCTCACCGTCATGTTGCTCACTTTGAGCACGTCTTTCATCCATTCCGGACCGGTTCCGGAGCAGGCCGGAACCCCGTCATCGCCGCCCAGGATCTTGGGGGCGTAAAAAAAACAAATCTTATCGACGATGCCCGCCTTAAGGGCCGCCCCGCTGACCCGCCCGCCGCCTTCGATCAGCAGACTGGTGATGTTCAAGGCGCCCAGCCGCGCCATCAGGTCCGGCAGGCGGATGCGACCGTCCCCGTCAAGCGTTTCCGGGATCACCCGCACGCCTTTGTACTCCAGCCGCTCCTTTTTGTCGCCGTCGACCGCCGGCCCGGTGACTACCAGGGTCGCGGCCGTGGATTCGACGTTAAACACGGCCGCGTTCTCGTCCACCGTCAGCCGGGAATCCAGAATGACGCGCAGGGGATCCTTCGCCGGCCGGTCGCCAAGGCGCGCGGTCAGCCGGGGGTTGTCGGCCTTCACCGTTCCCGCCCCGACCATGATGGCGTCGGCGGCATGCCGGAGCCGGTGGACATAACGCCTGGCCGCCTCTCCGGTCACCCAGCGGGAGTCCCCGGTCCGGGTGGCGACCCGGCCGTCCAGGGTCATGGCGCATTTCAACGTCACGAACGGTTTTTTTGTCCGGACAAACTTGAGAAACCATTCGATCTGTTTTTCAGCCGCTTCCCGGCATACGCCTTCAACCACTTCGATGCCGCGGCTTTTAAGAAAATCACGGCCGCCGCCGGTGACATTCGGATTCGGATCCCGCACGGCAAAAACCACCCGGGCGATCCCGGCGCGGATGATCTTTTCCGTGCAGGGCGGCGTCCGGCCGGTATGATTGCAGGGCTCCAGCGTCACGTACAGGTCGGCCTTTTCGCCCAGGGAACCGGCCTCATCGAGGGCCACCACCTCGGCGTGAGGTCTGCCGGCGGCTTCATGCCAGCCCCGGCCCACGATCCGGCCGTTCTTTACAACCACCGCGCCGACGGTCGGGTTGGGGGAGGTAAACCCCTCGGCCTTTTCCGCCAGCCGGATCGCTTCTTCCATAAAACGGATATCATCCATGTTGCCCGCACACCGCGCCGATCGCCGCTATCGTTTTAACAAACTTTTCAGCTCGGAATAAAAATCATGCACGTCTTTGAATTCTCTGTATACCGAGGCAAACCGGACGTAGGCCACGTCGTCCAGGGCATGCAGTTTTTTCATGACCTTCTCGCCGATGATGCTCGAAGGGATCTCGTTCTCGCCGGTTTCCATCAGGTCCCGCTCCAGTTCATCGATAAACGCCTCGATGGCGTTGGTGCTGATCGGGCGCTTCTGGCAGGCGCTGTGAATACCGACCCGGACCTTTTCTTTGAGAAAGGGCTCCCGGCGGCCGTCCTTCTTGACGATCATGATGGGCACCTTTTCCACATGCTCGTAGGTGGTAAAACGGCGCTGACAGGCGAGGCATTCCCGGCGGCGGCGGGTTTCCGTGTCTTCCCGGCTAAGTCGGGAATCGATAACTTTGTTCTCGAGTCCTCCGCAAAACGGGCATTTCATGCTTTATCCCCTTTCGGTCTGGCCGCCCGTCTGGATCAGCTTAATGTCCGCTTCGCTCAACATTTTAGCTGACAAGGCGTCGGCATACCCATCCTTGTAATAGATGGTTTTTAACCCGGCGTTGATGATCATCTTGGCGCATATCGAACAGGGATGATTGGTGCAGTAAAGGTCGGCTCCGCTGATGGTGACCCCGTGGGAAGCGGCCTGGATGATGGCGTTCTGTTCGGCATGAATGCCCCGGCACAATTCATGCCGCTCACCCGACGGCACCTGAAGCTGGGCCCGGAGACAGCCGGTTTCGGAGCAATGGGCGACACCCGACGGAGCCCCGTTATATCCGGTGGCCAGAATCCGCTTGTTTTTAACGATTACGGCCCCGACGGATCGCCGCAGACAGGTGGAACGGCTGGCGACCAGTTCGGCGATCTGCATGAAGTAGGTATGCCATTCCGGTCGTTTCCAGTTTTTTCCGGTTGAACCGTCCATATGTTGTCTCCCGAATTCTTCGGATGTGCCGTCCGGCCCGCCTTTTTATGTCCTGGCCGGAAATTGACCGGAGCTATCGTTCAGGCGCCGTCCGGCCATAACGGATGGCGTTCAGGCATAGAGCGGAAACTGCCGGCAGAGGTCTTTGACCGCCGCCTTTGACCGCTGAATAACGGCTTCATCGGCTCGATTTTTTAGAACGGTAACCATCAGATCGGCCACGATCTCCATTTCTTTTCCGGTCATCCCCCGGGACGTCAATACGGGCGTCCCGATCCGGACGCCGCTGGTAACCAGGGGCCCCTGCGGATCGTTGGGAATGGTGTTTTTGTTTACCGTTAAGCCGGCCCGCTCCAGAATTGTTTCGGCTTCCTTGCCGGTAACCCCGAGACTCCGCAGATCCGCCAGCATGAGATGATTGTCCGTTCCTCCGGAAACCAGGTCAACGCCCCGGTCCATCAGCGACCGGGCCAGAATTCCGGCGTTTTCCACCACGGCCGCCTGATAGGTTCGGAAGCCTTCGGTCAGGGCCTCCCCGAACGCTACCGCCTTGGCCGCAATGACATGCATCAGCGGTCCGCCCTGAATACCGGGGAATATTTCCTTGTTGAGTATTTTGCTGTAATCCTGGTTGGAAAGAATCAGTCCTCCCCGGGGTCCCCGCAGGGTCTTGTGGGTCGTAGAGGTGACCACGTCGGCAAAGGGCAGGGGCGACGGATGCTGGTCCGCCGCCACCAGCCCGGCGATGTGGGCCATGTCTACTACCAGCAGGGCGTTGACGGACCGGGCGATCTCCCGGAATTTTTCAAACTCCAGCCGGCGCGGGTAAGCACTGGCGCCGGCCACGATCATTTTCGGGCGATGGGTTCTGGCCAGGTCCGCGAGCTGGTCGTAGTCGATGCGGCCGGTATCCGGGCGCACCCCGTAATGTTTGAAGTTAAACAACTGACCGGAAAAGTTGGCCGGACTGCCATGAGTCAAGTGCCCGCCGTGGGACAGGTCCATTCCCAGGATGGTGTCTCCGGGCTTGAGCAACGCGAAATAAACCCCCATATTGGCTTGAGATCCGGAGTGGGGCTGTACATTGGCATAGGCCGCCTGAAACAGCCGCTTGGCCCGGTCAATGGCCAGCTGCTCGGCCACATCGACGAACTCGCAACCGCCGTAATAGCGCTTGGAGGGATATCCCTCGGCGTATTTGTTCGTCATGACGCTGCCCTGGGCGGCCATAACCGCCGGGCTGGCGACGTTCTCCGAGGCGATCAGCTCCAGGTTGTTCTGTTGCCGCTCCAGCTCCAGGCGAATCGCCCGGGCAACTTCAGGATCACTCTTTTCCAGCAACTCCAAGCTCAACGCTACTTCTCCGATCCAATAATGATATTTTGTCTAAAGCCGTTCATTAATGTAACTGACGGCGTCCTGCACGGTTTTGATCTTTTCCGCTTCGTCATCCGAAATTTCCAGATCGAATTCGTCCTCCAGAGACATCAGCAACTCCACAATATCCAGGGAATCCGCGCCCAGGTCACTGATGAATTCGGATTCAAGGCTGATGTCCTCTGCGGCGATCTCCAGTCTGTCTGCGATAATCCGTTTGACCTTATCTTCAACCGACATGTTGTTTCTCCTTATATTATCCTTTTTCTATCCCATGTATAATCCGCCGTTGACGTGAATCACCTGGCCGGTGATATACGCGGCCTGGTCAGATGCCAGAAACGCCACCACCCCTGCCACGTCCTCGGGTTCTCCTATCCGTCCCAGGGGAATTTTTTCGGTGATGCCCTTTTTTTCCTCGGCGGAGAGAACCGCCGTCATATCCGTATGGATCAGACCGGCCGCCACGGCGTTCACGGTGATGTTCCGGGAGGCGAATTCCGCCGCCACCGATCGGGTCAGCCCGATCAACCCCGCTTTGGAGGCCGCGTAGTTGGCCTGGCCGGGATTGCCGGTCAGCCCTACCACGGAACTGATATTGATGATCCGGCCCGACCGCTGCCGGAGCATCTGCCGGGAGGCCGCTTTCATGCACAGAAAAGCGCCCTTGAGATTCACGGCCAGAACATCGTCCCAATCCTGCTCGCTCATGCGGGGGATCAAGCCGTCCCGGGTGATGCCGGCGTTGTTGACCAGAACATCCAGGCGGCCGGACTCATCGACAATGGCGCCAAAAAAATCTTTGACCTCATTTTCTTTAGAGACATCGGCAGCGACAGCCGTTGCCTGGCCGCCCTGTTTTCTGATCAACACCTCTGTTTCCTGGGCCGCCGATAACGATCTGGAATAATTAAAATAAACATGAGTACCCCTTACGGCCAGGGCCAGGCATACCGCCCGGCCGATGCCGCGGGCTCCCCCCGTTACCACGACTACCCGCTGGTTCTGGTCAAGACCCATGGGCGTCTGCTCCTGATCAACCCCGTTCATTCGGGCGAATGACCGACCTATTCCTTGACTTCGAAGGCCGTCCGGCCTTTGTAAGTGCCGCAGGAAGGGCAGGCCCGGTGAGGTTGCTTGGCTTCCCCGCATTGCGGGCAGGAAATGACATCTACCGGGGATGCCTTGTAGTGGGCGTGCCGCATATCCCGTTTTGATTTGGATTTCTTGTGCTTTGGAACTGCCATCTTATATTCTCCTTATCCGTTTTAATTATTAACAATTAAAATCAATCGCCAAAAAACGCCGGAAAATCGGCCGGCGCTTATATTTATAAGCCGTACAATCTGGATAGGAATAAAGAAAACGGCAATTATTGTCAAGGATTTTATTCCGGTAACGATATGAAAACGGTATGAAATCAGAAAGAAAGCCTGTCCGGAGGCGGAAAGAGGAGGGAAAAGACATTATCCGCGGTTGGAAGGCCTGAACCGGACAGTAAAAAAATCAGCCGCGGGTAAACCAAAGACCGAGTTTTTTCAAAGTGTTATCCGTTGGGTTCCCGTTTGAATCCCAGCCCCGCAATTGATAGTATTTTGGCAGCATTTTATCCAGGGGAACCACCCTTTTGAGATCTCCGGACAGGGGTTCATGGGTAAACCGTCGGGGAAGCCAGTCCTGTTTTTTGTCGATTCCTTCACGTAAATTAAACATCCGCTCCAGGGTAAAACCCCGATTGCCGACCGCCACGAACCGGCCGAAATCCATGGGCATGCCCGTGGCCAGTTTGATGGCTTTGGAATGGGGCAGCATGGGCAGGTGGATTTTTTGCATCCAGGGCGGCAGCCTTAGCATGCCGTCGATCAGCGGCCAGGTCCAGGTCAGCAGAAAACTGACGACGGCGGAAGCCACGGGATGGCTTGGAAGCTTGAAAGCCTGGGCCGGCACAAAGGTCCAGGAGGTAAACAGGCAGTTTCCGCCGGCGCTGATGGCGGAAAGCAGGTTCTGGTCCAGAATAACCCAGCCCGGTTTGGAACGGGCATGAAGCGGTTTGAGCGTGGCCGGACCGGAAACCTCAAAATAAATCATATACCCGCCGTCCAGGTGGCAGGCGCCCCGGTTGGCGGTGGCGTATCCCAGGCCGTGTCCCACCGCCGACCGGGGTTCATAGGCCGCCATTTCCAGCCCTTTGGAATGAGCCGCGAACTCGGCTCCGCCGTATTTTTCCGACAGGCGTTTGACGCCTTCGGCCAGGTCGCTGCCAATCCCCCGGCGATAGGCGATGTCGGCAATGATCGCGGAGATGTTGTCGGTCCGGCCGAAATCAAGGTCGTTTTTCCACAGCCCTTTGCGGTTCAATTCCGTGGCAAACCCCAGCACGTTGCCGATGCTGATGGTGTCCATGCCGAGAAGATCCAGCTCGTAGTTCCAACGGATAATCGAATCCATGTCGCTGACGCCGAGATTGGCTCCCATGAGGCAGAGAATTTCATACTCAGGTCCCTTGATCTCCTTCCCGTTATATTCCACCACCCGGCCGCAGCGGATGGGGCAGGTCACGCACCCGAAGTTTTTGACAAGGTATTTTTCCGCCAGCCGTTCGCCGCTGATATCATCGGCCTTTTCAAAGGTGCCTTCGGTAAAATTCCGGGTGGGCAGGGCGTTGTTGCGGGAAAGGATATTGACAAACACGGCCGTTCCGTATTTGGGAACAATATCGCCGGTAGCGGGGTGAGACTGCAGCAGCTGAACCCATTTTCTGACGGTCTGCTTGAATGCCTCGGGCGCGGCGATGTCGATCTTCTGTTTGCCGAAAGCGGCCATGCCTTTCAGGTTTTTCGAGCCCATGACCGCTCCCATGCCGGCCCGGCCATGACTTCTTTCCTGGGAGACCACCGAGGCAAAGCGCACCAGGTTTTCTCCGGCCGGGCCGATGGCCATGGTACCGCCCTTGTTGCCGGCCAGCATCATCTCCTGGGCCTTCTGGGTATCCGTGCCCCAGATGTCTCCGGCCGGTCTGATTGCAATCTGACCGTCATTCATTTCGATATATACCGGCTGGGCTGCCTTACCCCGCACGATCACGCCGTCAAAACCGGCGCGCTTGAGGTGAATACCGAAATTGCCGCCGCTGTTGGAATGCCCGATGCCGCCGGTCAGCGGACTTTTGGCGGAAATATCATAGCGGCTGGACGAGGGCGCGCCGGTTGCGGTCAGCGGCGAGGTCATGACGATCAGCAGGTTGTCCGAGGAAAGCGGGTCTACCCCCGGTTTCAATGTATCCCAGAGGATTTTGGTGGACAGATATCGTCCGCCCAGAAATTTTTCCCGGTCTTCGTCCGTGACCGGATAATCGGAAATCGTTCCGGAAGAAAGGTCGATATCCGCCACCCGGCCGGTATACCCCTTGTATCGGGATGCCATTGCTCCTCCTTACCCTGGGACAGGTTGATAACGGAATTTTATGTAGTGGTTACATGCAACGAAATCAATTCCGGACCGGTTTGTCAAGAAATCTCGTCTCCCGACCCGGGCCGGTATTAATTTGCCAAATCGTTTTTACCGGTGTTATAAGCAGCCTAACGAAAATTTCAGGAGATGAAAATGGAAACCATTGTGACCCGCTTTCCGCCGAGCCCCACCGGTCATCTGCATATCGGCGGCGCCAGGACGGCCCTGTTTAACTGGCTTTACGCCCGGCACACCGGCGGCCGATTTATACTGCGCATCGAGGATACCGACACGCAGCGCTCCACCCAGGCCTCGGCCGACGGCATCATCGAATCGTTGCAGTGGCTGGGCATCGACTGGGATGAAGGGCCTTATTTTCAGTCGGAACGGTTTGATATTTATCGCCAGTACGCCGACCGGCTGGTGGCGGCCGGCCGGGCCTATTACTGTGATTGTACGCCCGAGTTGCTGGAGGAAAAAAGGAAAAAAGCCCTGGCTGTGGGCGGCAACCCGGCTTATGACGGTACCTGCCGGGAAAAGGGGCTGGCCCCGTCGGATAAAACCGTGGTCCGCTTCCGGACGCCGGATGCCGGAAAAACCATTCTGGATGATGCCGTCAAGGGCACCATCGCCTTTGACAACGCCGAAACCGGTGATTTTGTCATTTTCAGGAGCGACGGCACGCCCACCTATAATTTTGCCGTGGTGGTGGACGACATCACCATGGGTGTCAACACCATTATCCGGGGGGACGATCACGTGGCCAACACGCCCCGCCAGATCATGCTCTACCTTGCCCTGGATCACCCCCTGCCGCTTTTTGCCCATGTGCCCATGGTTCTGGGCAGCGACCGGTCACGGTTGAGCAAGCGGCACGGCGCCATGTCCGTCCTGGAGTACCGGGACATGGGCTTTCTGCCTTCCGGGCTGCTGAACTATCTGGTCCGCCTGGGCTGGTCCCACGGCGACCAGGAATATTTCACCATGGCGGAGTTGAAAGAAAAGTTTACCCTGGATCATATCGGCAAATCGGCCGGAGTGTTCAATCCCGACAAGCTGCTGGCCATCAATGCCGAACACATCAAGAACACCCCGCCGGAGGCCCTGACGACCCACCTCAAACCGTTCCTGAAGGGAAAGGGATACGCCGCTGACGATGACCGCTACCTTGCCGGCGTCATCTCAACCCTGACGTTACGGAGCAAGACCCTGCGGGAAATGGCGGACAAGGCCGCCTTTTATTTTGAAGAGCCGCTTTCCTATGATGAGAAGGCGGCGCAGAAATTTCTGGTGCCGGACAACCTGAACCTGCTTGAGATGAGCGCCGAGGCGGTCGACGGCCTGACTGACTATACCCAGGAAAACCTGGAAAAAGCCTTTCAACTGATCCTGGACAGGACCGGTGTAAAATTCGGAAAAATTGCCCAGCCCCTGCGGGTGGCCATCACCGGTCGGACCGAAAGCCCCGGTATTTTTGAAACCATGGTGGCCCTGGGCCGGCCGGCGGTAACCCGGAGGCTGGCCGCGGCAATCGCCCGCATTAAAAACCCATGAGTTTTTTCTTGACCTTAACCGGACGGGTTTGTTATGGTGACTTCGTTTTTTGAGGGATCGTCCAACGGCAGGACAACGGGTTCTGGCCCCGTTTATTAAGGTTCGAATCCTTATCCCTCAGCCAGCCAACCACAAGGGTTTAGCCAAAAGCTAAGCCCTTTTTTATTTCTTTACCCCACACTCTACCCCACACAGAGCAAAAAAAGGGCTAGGCAAACCAAACCGCCCAGCCCTTCAAAAAACCTTGCTCGTTATGGAAAACCTTTTGCGTTACCTCTAGCGCACGCCATGCGCTGGATTGAAGTTGATCTCGTAACTTGCGGAGACATTTCGCCAGTCCTCCGGTCGACCCCACTGCGTCAAGCTGCCATTCTCGAACAGGAACCAGAATGGAACAGGCTGCTGCCCCAATTGCCCGCCAGTCATTTCCATGGTGAAGACTTCAATGAGACCGTCTTTGCCCTTTTGTGCCGCTCTAAGAATCGGGCCTTGAGTCGTGCGGGTGTCGGGAAATGTATAGAGAAACGCCGATTTGGAAATACCGACCGAGAGGCCGTTAAGGTTGGACTGAAGGTAGTACGTGGCACATCCGAACATAAGCGACAGCGAAACAGCCAAGACAACTAATTTCACAATGCGGTTCATTCTCTTACTCCCCCAAGAGCATGGCAATGATTGTTTAAGCTATACTTCTCTATTTATAAAATATAATTATTTTAATATAAATCAAGATAAAAACCAACAGCAGAGTATTCCGATTTTCCGTTATTTTGCGCGCGTTCCTATCCCCGGTGGTTAAAGACTTGAAAACTGGCAAGAAAGACATACCCCCCATATCATGCTTCATGAGCTGCGCCGGGATTTATTCGCTCTTGAAACCTGACAAAGAAATCCGCTTTTTACTGCGTAAACTACCCACTTTTTTCGTGAAAAACAATAATTAATTAAGTATAAACGATTGGTTATAGATAATTATGTAGGCCGGAATTTTAGGAGTGCCATAAAAGAGTTTTTTACAACTTGCCGCCTAAATAACATGTTGTCATCTTTTAGGCATCCAAGGCGTCTAACACACGACCAGCTTTCCGCGCGTAGTGGTGTTTCTTTTGGTGTTTGCTTTTTTTATAGTGTCGGTCATTTATCATGCAACACTTGCCTTTTTTATAGTTTCGGTTATTTGCTCTGAAAGCTATCATGACTGATTGCCCTTTTTTATGGACTCAAATAATTACCCAAACAAAAGCTAACTTGTCCTGTGGTCGTGAACCTAACTTGCCAGCTTGGAGAGCCTCACCTTAATTTTCGAAATAAATTCAAGCTAACCTTTTTTATTCCAAGCGCACCGGGTTAGGTCACAGATTGTGCCCCGCCCTGGCTTGCCATCAAAATAAGCGGTGCCGTAACATAAACCGGATTGTTTGCAACGTGCTAAACAGCCACCATGCCTGTTAAGGTCGTCTTCTATTTCGGCCCGGTGTTCTTTTGCCCAGGAGACAACTTCCCCCCAAAGTTCTTCTGGCAGACCACTTAATCCCTTCAAGGTGATCTTACCCGTGGACTCGATTATTGCGGTTATTCTGAAAGTCTTTAAATATTCAATGGGGGTCATATTTCAATTTCATCCGGCAACGAATTAAACGAATTAAACGAATAATGGTTGTGTGTTTGGTCGGCTCTTGCCGCTTTTTTCGTTAATTCGTTTTTTTCGTGCAGTACGTATATTGTTCTTGGCCGCCCGTCAGTTGATTCGATGGTCATACTTAACTGGCTATTCATTACCATTTCATTGAGTGCCGCCTGTATTTTTTCCGCCGGGATATTTCTTTTAAAAACATCTTCGTTGATTTCGGTGGCGGTCATCGTTCCCCGGTCTCGGATAGCCTGCCGAATTTTCTTTTTCATAGGGTTTATTTTCAATGCCACTCCGAGAATCAGGCGGGTGGCGTCCACAGCCTGTCCTAGGTAGAACATAGCCGCATCAATACCCCTTTGCACCCCTTCCTCACCCATCTGCTTCCGTGGTGACTGGTCCTTATGGAAGCAATGAATCAAATCAATGGCTGCGGCTAACCGTAACGCCGTCCCATACGCCTTTGGCAAGAAACCTCGAATCTCAGGGGGCAAGTCGAATTTCTGCCGGTCTAAGTCGTTTCGCCAGGTTAAAAATAAAGATTGCCCTTCTTCATTCAAATGAATGCGGTGGAGAAGCTCTTGACCGTCTACCCAAGCGAAGGCCCGCTTTAATACGTCTTCCCAAACCTGCTGGTCGGCATCTGCCCAAGTTTCGGGCGTCAATGTGTGGTGATCTGACGGGGCATATGTAAAGAGCCCCCGGTAGATTGTTCCATCTTTCAGGAATTGCTTATCTCCTTTGCCAAACACTTGCTGGAAAATTAACGGTTGAATCCCACCTATAACAGATACGCGCGCGCCGGTGATTAACATACTTCTTGAAGCACGGCTGATTCGAACATCATGCCCGTCATAAAGTCGTAACCATGATTCTCGGTCCGTTCCCTTCCCGTTTTTATATTCATTCTGCCCACTGATCAGGCTACTGGCCTCGGCTAATATGGCAAGAATGCCGCCGGTGCTATGGCCGTCCAAGTCAGCCCGCAAGCCTTCTAGAGTTAAATCTGTGCAATAATAGGCACGGGATCTGTCTGCTGGCCGTCCACGGTCTTGCGGAGCCATTGTTTCCCATTCAATTGTTTCTAACCTTGCCCGTTCCTGTTCATTGCGCTGTAATTCCCTGAATACGCTTGCCAGACTTTGCATTTTCGCCGTTTTTCCTCCGCCACTTTCATTTATATCGATAACCCAGAAAATTAGTGGTTCTTGCCAACCGTCTTTCATCTCTATCGAAACATAACGACCTACAGTTGCCCCAATCATCGCACAAGCGAACCCTGGTAACGGGTCAGGTGTCGAAGCGCATGATCTAGCCAGTCTTTTAAAACTATCTTCTATTACTGCCGGAAGAACGCTCCAGGGATAAGGGCAGCGGGGGATAAGTTCTCTTGCCGTCTGCCATTGCCCTAGTTCCGATCTCGATTCTGATTCTGTTTGACTTTCACCGTACAAATTGTTACTATTCCTCATTAGGTAATTCCTTTCTTAAAGGCCGTTTTCCCTGCCAGGAACGGCCTTTTGCTTTTCAGGCCATAACACCATTGCCTGAAGTGATTCGTTCCTTCTGCGAGCAAAACTGCCCGTTAAACTGCCTTTTTTGAGCCTGATTTTTCGATATTTGATGGTTCGGATTTATGCCCATCCTGAAAAGGAACAAAAAACAATTGGCGTTCCCGCAATTCTCGACCATATTTCGGCTTCCGCACATGCAATGAAGGCATTCCCTCCGAATAACTTTGACGGAAGGCCTTCCGCGCCCAGCACGATAATGGAAAAGTGGGCAGGGTTCGCCGGTTAGCAGGGCATCCCCGCCGCAATTTTTCACGTCCGCCGCACCGCCGCAACATTCAAGGCAAAAACGCCTTACAGCCCGGCCAGGTGTTAGGGGTTTTTTATTCATAGCCGCCTCCTGCCGGTGTAACCCGGTGACGTGCGATATATTCCAGCAAGTCATCCAAGGCATAACGCACGTTGCGTTTATTCAATTTTACGTAAACCGGACCGCGCCCTAAACCGCGCCAGTTGTCCAACGTTCGAGGGTTCGAGCCTATCAGGGCCGCCGCTTCCTTGGTATTTAGTAGTTTTTGGGCTTCCATGTTTTCACCTGCCTGTTAAAAGTTGTTAAATGTTTTAACTGTTTTAATCTGGGTTTATTATGGCCCCAAAGTGCGTGATAAGTCAATGATTTTATTAGGAAAAATAATACGTATTGTTTTTCCTAAATTGAAAAACAGGGAGGGTGTTACGTCTGCGTACTTGAACGCTAAGGGAGATTTTTAAGCGTGGTTTGCCGGAATATTAGGAAGGGTTTCCAGGTATGAAACCTTTAAAAACATCAGGATTTAACCCTTCAGCTTTAAGGGCTTTTTTTAGTTCGGTTACATAAAGTTGAATATGTTTCAAGGTGTCATCTACGCTTGGAAGGTTATTTTCCTTTTGTATGACGTCCAGGGCTGCCCATTGGTCCAGGCCTGTGTGGACACATTGTAAGTATTCCCTAAATAGCATTTCTTCATTAACTTTCTTTGGCGGTTTACCTCTCCCTGTAACGCCTATTTTTGTAATTCCCATGGTTCGGAAAAATGACGCCTGCCTTTTTTCCGTTCGCGGTTCTTTACTTTCCCGGTATGCTTTAACAGCCTGGTTATAGCATTCAAAAAAAATAATATGCTCTTTCAGTGAATCGTTTGCGTCTTGTGCGTTTTCTATTGTTTCTATAGGGATTAACGCCTCGTCGGGCCACTTTCTTTTTTTAAAGGCAACGCTCTTAAGAAGCTCTTTTTGTATAGCCTGTTTAACGGTTTCCATTTGTTCCGTGTTCAGATCAATTTTTTTTAAACGCCAAGATGCAGCAGCTATGGCCTTTTTACGGGCTTTAGGGCTAATCGGATAATTCCATATACTACAAAGCTGTTTCAATAAAAACGGCGGCCAGCCTGTTTTTTCCCTCAAAATTTCAATTTCTTTAGAAACGGCTTCGGCTATTTCTGATAGTGTTTTCTTTTTCATATTTCCGGTTCCTGGTTTCCGATGAATAAAAAAATAGAGGATACTTATTTTTTATAGGGCCAAGGGGGGTTCCCGGGAAGGTGTAACCCCTCGACAAATTTTTTAAAACCTTCAACTTCGCCCTTTGCTTCCGCCCTTTTTCCCATTTTCCGAATGTGCGTCCGTAACTGTTGAAGGGCCGCTTCAGGACTTTCCAGGCCATGCATAGCCGCCAGGCTTTCAAGCGCCGACGTGGGATCAGCCGGATAATAATCAGGGCCAGGATTTATCAACCAAACATAATCAACAATCAAATGCCCGCTGCGGGTCTTTTTATTTTTCCCGGTTGATACACCTAATTTTTTCAAAAACAATGCCGCTTTTAGGTCAGACCGTATCCCCGTAGTTTCGTGGTATTCGTAGGCCGCGTTTAAAAAACTTTGCAGAAAATCCAAAATTTCGTTTCTTAATTGGTCAGAGTTATTTCCCGCCTCCCCATCTTGCGCTTGTATGTTTTTTAGGCGTTCTTGTGCTTCGCTTATGACCATTAGCCGCTCAACCTTATTTTCAAACTCGGTGGGCTTATAGCAAGGATCAATAGCCGCTAAAAGGCGCTCAAAGGCTGTGGGGTCTTTGTGTTTTCGTGTCATTATCCCGTTGCCTGGTTCCGGCCCTGATAGTGAAGATCAGGGAAGGCGGTCCAGGTTTCCGCCGTTCGGGGCAGGTGATCAGCCCGCCCCTATCCCTGCCGGAAGTATGGTTTTATATGCTCAATTCAACCTTGAAATCCGTGGCGTTTACAACCGGCCGCACCATCCCTTTTGTGCGCACCAGATCAACAATGCCGTAATTGGAAAGGGTTTTAAGGGTTCTTGATAAATTCGATTTCTTCCGGCCGGATATGGTTTCCAGTTCGGCCAGGGATGCCGGATGCTTTTCCTTGATTAACCGCAACAGCTTTTGATTCTGGCCGCTCAAAATCTGCCCCAGGGATTCCATGGATTCAAACCAGATTTTTGGCTCACTCTTACCGGGTTTATATTCACCTTTGGCAATGGCAATCGTCCGACGCCGGTAATCTTCCTTTGACATGATCCCAATTTTCATTACTTTTTCGGCCATGATATTTATCCCTTCAAGTATTGATCAACCGCCTTCCAGAAATCTTCAAGCAACTGGCCGGCGGATTGAAAATGATACGGTTGCACCTTATCCAAACGGTGCGCATGATCCCAGGCAACTTTTCTTCCGGAAAAGCCTTTCTGCTTCCGTGGCTTGACCGCATGGGCATTATCAAAACCGACAACCCGGTTATTGTTCCGGTCATGCAGCGTCAGGGAATACTTTATCCCATGGGGCGCGGTTTTGCTTGGCGGTATGGGCTTGATTTCGAATTTTACCCAGAAACCGCTATCCATGGGAAAGATTTCACCGTCCAAGTCCAGCAGCGTGTCAAGGGAACCATCTTTTTCAGCGGTCATGTTTACCTGCGCAATAGGTTATCATCTGATGATAATTTGTCAACATTCTTTATTTTGTTTCGGTGCCCGTCTTTTCGGCCTTGCTTTCCGGGCCGCCCAGTATGGCCGCCGCAGCCGTAACCGCCGCGCTTCGCAATGTTTCATCCTTTAAGTGGCTGTATCTTTGCGTCATGGCCGTGCTTTTGTGGGTTAACAATTTCTGAACCCGGTATAAATCAACCCCGCTTTCTACCAGCGTTGAAGCGTAAACGTGCCTCAGTCCGTGCAGGGGCCGGAAGTCGTCGGGAAGGCCAGCCTCATTTTTCAGTTTATCAATCAACCGTTTCGTGGTAGCCCGTTTTCCGCCATGCCTCCCAGGGAAAACGTAAAGGCTTGTTTTGTGCCGTGGGCATTGTTTTAAAACTTCAACCGCCGCCGGGCTCAATGGCAGTTTCTGGCTTTGCCCGCCCTTTGGGTCGGCCAGGAAAATAAACCCCTTTTGCAAGTCTACATCCTGCCATTGCAATTTGAGAATTTCCCCGCGCCTCATTCCAGTAAACAGGGCCAGCTTCATAATCAGGGCCGCCGGTTCGGTTCCGTGTTCGTTTAAAACTTCAATGAGTCTTGTTAATTGTTTCGGGCTTAATGTTTCTGTTTTTTCGTTGTCTTTTTCAGGCATTTCAACAATGAATGGAAGGCCGGGGCATAGCCTTTTCTTAATGCCATAATTGGAAATCCGCCTGAACAGTTCCAGGGTGTTATAAACCGTGGCCGGGGAATGGGTTTTCAGCATTTTCAGGCGTAGCCGGTCAACGTCAAGAGGTGAAACGTCCTTTGGTTCCTTATTTCCAAACAATGGTTTTATGTGGTTTTCATAGCGGTTCCGGTCGGTCTGTATGCCCTTGATAGGCCGGGTTTCCTGATACTGGTTCCAAAGTTTATTGAACGTCCAGCGGCCAGCTTCCGCCGCTTTCTGGGCTTCCAGGGCCGTCCGCCGTTCCGCGTTTGTCATTTGACCGTTTATGCGGGACGCCCGGATATGGTTTGCTTTTGCCGCCGTCATTCCCTGCCTGGCATACCCCGCCTTTTCTTCTATTAGCTTACCGTCTTTCCGGTAACGCAACATATAAACCCGGTCTGGCTTACCATCCGCGCCCAGGGCCTCCATGGAATAAATCCCCGGATATGTCGTTTTTTCCCGTGTCTGAAATTTTGGCATAATTTCACCTTACCCCACACCATGGTTAAACCCGGTTTAAAACCCGAAAACACTTTTTACCCCACACTCTACCCCACACATAATTTCATTTTAGCGTGTTTTATCGTGCAGTCAAGTGAATATTAAAATAAAAGAAAGTATATAATTTCAAGATATTTGTGAACCAAAAAGATAAACCGTGAAAAGTCGTGAAAATGTATATTTTCGGGTTCTGGCCCCGTTTATTAAGGTTCGAATCCTTATCCCTCAGCCAGATAATGACGGGGGTTTGCGGGGATTTACCGCAAACCCCTTTTTGCTTTTTGAGCGATTATTTCTGTTCTCCCTTTTACCCGGAATGTCCGCCCCGCGACAATATGGAAAAATCCGACCGGGCACGAACAAAGCAGAGACGTTGTAACTGGGCAAAGCATATGCTATAATCAAAATATTGTTTTATTCTGTTTACGGTTTATCTTTTTTGACCGGACGATTTTCATGTCAGGAGGTTCATCATGGCCAAATGGCAGGCAAAAAAACTTCAGCTCCCCAACCATAATTTCGAGACAACCGCCATCAAATTCGAAGACGGCCGTGTCGGCCTGTGTTATCACGGCAGCGTCATCTGGGAAGATCAGGGCGGCGGCTGGGAAGATTTTGTCGCGGCCGACTGGAGTACGGTCTGGAAGGAGGGGACGCCCTGTTCCTTCAATGACCTTCCCCCGGACATGCGGATCGCCTGCCCCGTCTGCGGAGGAAAAATTTCTCCCAAGGACAGAGAGTGCACGAAATGCGGCATTGTGTTCGAAAAGATGAAAGGCGAACCCGTTAAAACCGAATCGGCAGCTCCCGTTCCGCAGGAATCCGAAAAAAAATCGCGACCCAGGCTGGTGGACGTCAGCCTGGCCGTTTTCGCCCTGCTCATTGTCGGCGGGGTCGTTTTTTACACCCTTAAGCCGGCGCCCTCAGAGCCCCCCTCATCTACACCGCCGCCGGCGGAGGAACAGTCTGTGAGCGACCGGAGCCAGCCGCCCGTCACAAGGCCGGAAAGGTCCCGGGAACGTGCTCCCATAAGCAACGAGGAAGTGGCGACCGAGAGCCAGAGCGAAACCCTGGCCAATGATCCGGAAGAGCCGATCGCCGTCCCCGAGGAACAGTATTACAGCCATATCAACCTGGACGATCCGGAAACCGCCCGCGGGCAACTGGAGGAGGAAACCAGGCGAATCAATGAGGAGGCGGCGCAGGTCAAGGAGGAACTGGCCGCTGCCGTCACACCGGAAGAAAAACAGCGGGCCAGGGAGAACAAATACCGGTATGACCAGAAAGCCATTCAACTTTCGGAACTGATCCGGGAGTTTAACGCCCGCAAAAAGAGCGCTCAATAGCCGACCGGGCTATTACATTCCCTGTTTGAAAAACTGCTCATCCCTGACAACCGTTCCCGGCCGGGGCGTGTGTTCGGTGGGCACGGTTCCTTCCTTGAAGCACTCAAAAAAGGTTTCCCGGGATTCGGCAATGGGCAGCAGACCGGTTTCAGCGTCGATCCGGGCGAAGGCCACCCCCTCCGGCACGGTAAAGGACTGAACCGGTTTATCCCGCAGGATATCCTGCATGAACCCCAGCCAGATGGGACTGGCGGCATTGGCGCCGGTTTCTCCGGCGCCCAGGGACCGGGCCTTGTCAAAACCGACCCAGACCGCCGTCACATAATCCGGTGTGTAGCCCACAAACCAGGCATCATAAAGGTTGTCGGTGGTCCCCGTCTTTCCCGCCACCGGCCGGTTAAGGGCCTGCACTCTCTGGCCGGTACCCTCTTCCACCACCCCCTGCAGCAGGCTGGTCATGATGTAGGCCGTGGTTTTATCCATCACTTGGACCGAACCGGCCTTGTTTTCTTCCAGGACCCGCCCGTCACGGTCGATGATCCGCTCAATGAAAAGGGGGGTTATCCGTTCCCCCAAATTGGCGAAGACGGAATAGGCGATGATCAATTCGATCGGCGGTATTCCCGACGACCCCAGGGCGATTGAGAGGTCCTGGCTCAGCGGCGCGGTGATGCCCATTTTCTCGGCGTACGCGATCGCATAATCCACGCCGATGTCCTTGAGGATTTTAATGGTCGGAATGTTGTGGGATTTGACCAGGGCCAGGCGAAACAGGGTCGGTCCGAAAAATTTTTCTTCGTAGTTGTGGGGTTTCCAGACAAAATTGCGCTCCCGGTCTTCATAGACAATGGCTGAATCGACGATCATGCTGGCCGCTGTATAGCCTTTGTCCAGGGCGGCGGCGTAGATGATCGGCTTGAAGGCCGAGCCCGGCTGGCGTCTGGATTGAATGGCCCGATTGAACTGATTCTTGGAAAAATTCCGGCCGCCGACCATGGCTTTGACCCGTCCGGTTCCCGTTTCCATGCAGATCAGGGCCGACTCCACCGTCGGCGTCTGTTCCAGAAAAACCGGAACATCATCCGATCCGCCGGCCGGCGCGGCCATGGCCGTCTGCGGCGGCATGCTATCGGCAGTGGCCATGGCATCCGTCGCCGGGGGGATGGTCACGAGGATGACGTCCCCCACGGACAGAGCCTGGGACGGCCGGCTGATTCTGGCTGAAGGTAAATGCCAGGGAACTCTGGGATTGGGTTTCCTGGCCCAGGCCATATCCGCCAAGGAAATTCGGCCCCTGCCGCCGGGGAACCGGACCAGCACGGTTCCCTCGTCGTCGTCCACCTCGACCACCACGGCGGTAACCGTCCGTCCGTTTTCAGCGGTGTCCGCCGCCGCCGCGTCCCCGTTTTCGGACGTTGATGTCAATTCGGCCAGAAACGGTTCGATCTCCTGGATGTCCAGATGATCGATCGGACCCCGGTATCCCTGGCGCTTATCCAGGGCGCGCAATCCCCGGTCAATCTCCCGCCGGGCGGCCTCCTGCATGTCCACGTTGACGGCGGCATAAATTTGAAGCCCCTGATTGTAGAGCATATCCTTTCCGTACTTTTCTTCCACGTACTGCCGGACATACTCCGAATACCAGGGCGTCGTTTCCTGGAACCAGCTTTTCTTCGATTGGACAGCCACTTCCATTTCCCGTGCCGCGGCGGCTTCCTGCCCGGTGATATGGCCGCTTTCCATCATCTGATTCATGACATACAACTGCCGCTTTCTGGCCTGGGCCGGATACCGGAAGGGTGAGTAGCGGCTGGGTGCCTGGGGCAGACCCGCCAGCATGGCGCATTCAGCCAGATTCAGTTCCCCCACGGCTTTTCCAAAATAGTTTTCGGCGGCCGCCTCTACCCCGTAGGCGCCGTGCCCAAGGTAGATCTGGTTGAGATACAGAAAGAGAATATCTTCCTTGGAGAACCGCTTTTCAATGCGGTAGGAAAGAATCGCCTCCCTGGCTTTGCGGGCAAAGGTTTTTTCCGACGAGAGGAAAAAGGACTTGGCCACCTGCTGGGTGATGGTGCTGCCGCCCTGGACAATCTCGCCGGCGGTCATGTTCTTGATAACGGCGCGGACAATACTGACCAGATCGACGCCGGTATGCTGAAAGAACCGGGCGTCTTCGGCATCCACAAAGGCGTTGATCAGCTGCTCCGGAATTTCCGGCAGGGGCAGGACGATTCTCCGGCAATTATAGAACTCGGCGATTTTCCGGCCGTTGTCCGCGTGAACCGTGGTAATGGTCGGCGGCCGGTAATCCCGGAGCGAGGAAATTTCCGGCAGGTCCCGGCTGACATGGTAAAAGAAGGCCGCTCCGGCGCCCAGGGCCAGAACAATCAGGACCAGCCCGAGAATGAGGGCCCACTTGAAGACTTTCATGATCATTCGGAATCGAATCCTCCGCGCATCTGATCGTTCAGCTTGTTGCGGGCCAGAAATTCCCGGAAAGCCTTGGCGACAAAACGCGCCGGGAATTGGGGATGGGCCACGTAGGTGCGGGTCATCGACCGGAAACTTTCCAGCATCTCTTCAAAAACCGCGGCTTTCCGCGATGCGTCGATAAAATACCGTTCGCGCTTCTGCTCAAACACGACCTCATCCCCTGTCGCCTGTCGGAAGGTTGAAAAATCTTCCGGGGTGGCGTCCGGTGACTGGGGCTCTCTTACCGGCACCATGGCCCTGGCCGCCAGAGCCACCAGCCAGCGGTCTCCGGCCAGTTTCCGCGAGGCATCGTAAAGACGCAGGGTAACACCGTTGTCGAACGCTTCTTCGGTGAGCGGTTGCTGTTCCATGCTTCCCGAAACCCTTTATCAATAAATACGGGTAATATCAAACCCATTAGCCCGGATATTTCATGAAAATTTTTTATGAAATATCCGGGTCAGAACAATTCCATCTGCACCGGCCCGCCCCGGGGCTTTTTTCCCTTTCCCAGGCCGGCGCTTACCTTTAATCGGCTTTCAATATCTTCGGCAAAGGGGGAAATCCGTCTCTGTTCCATCTTACCGAAGATCTGACGCTGTTTGGCATAAGTAAAAAAAAGCTGATCCCGGGCGCGGGTCATGGCCACATAAAGCAGCCGGCGCTCCTCCGCCTCGTCTACCGCTTCATCCTCGCCGCGCTTCAAGGGGAGGTACCCGTCCTCGCAGCCGGCCACAAACACAACCGGAAATTCGAGCCCCTTGGCCGCGTGGATGGTCATCAGGCGCACCCGGTCCGCCTCGGGCAACTGGGCGTCCGCGTCCGAGGACAGATTCACCGCCGCCAGAAAGGCTCCGGGATCGAGCCCGCCCGCCGCCGCTTCCCGCACCAGCGCGTCGCAGGCATCCCGGGTCTTCTGACGGCTGTCGATGACCGCCCTGATGTCCGATCGCCTGACCAGAAGATACAGGAGCTGCTCCTCCGCGTCCAACGGCCGCATCTCATCCCGCATGGTCAGCAGGCTGCCCGCCAGAGCGGCCAGCCGGTTCTGGACGGCGCTGCCGATGCCGTCAACGGGAAAGCGGATCAGCGCCCGCATCATTCTCTCTACCGAAAAGCCGTGTTTCCGTTTCCAGGCGGCCAGCGCTTCTCTGGCTTGAGGCGTTATTTTGCCCCCGCCGGCGGCCAGCACCCGCTCAAAATCCATCATGGTGCCGCCGTCATTGCACAGCCGCCACAGGGAAATCAGTTCCGCCATGCCTTTGGCGGCATACATGTTTTCCCGGCTGACCAGATGAAAGGGAATGCCGGCGGCGCCCAGCACATCGGCGAAGATATTTCCCTGGGCCCGGGTCCGGAAAAGAACGGCGATGTCCGCAAACCCATAGGCGTTGCGGTCATCCTCGTAGCCGGCCTGGCCGGAATCCACGGAAAAAAAACCCAGCCCGCCGACCAGAGATTCGATGGTTTTGCCGACAAAGGTGGCTTCGGCCCGGTCCGTGGCCAGGCCGGCCACGGTGATGACCGGCAATCCCGTGATCCCCGAATAGACCCTGACCCGGCGGTCATTGTCCGGCTGCCGGCTGATGACGTGATAGGAGGCCGAAAGGATCGTTTCGGTGGAGCGGTAGCTCCGGTCCAGGCAGACGGTCGCGGCGTTCGGAAAATCCCGGTCAAACGTCTGGAAGAAAGCGGCATCCGATCCCCGGAAACCGTAAATCGCCTGATCCGGATCGCCGATGACGCAGATGTTGCCGTCCGGCGGCACCAGCGCCCGGATCAGCCGGTACTGGGCGTAGTTGATATCCTGATACTCATCGACGAACACGTAAGGAAACCGCCGCCGGCAGTCTTCGCGAAAGGCGTCGTCCTGTTCCAGGCGATGGACGACGGCAGCGATCAGATCTTCAAAGTCCATAAGACCGGCGGACGACATCAGGCGCTGGTAGCTTTGATATACCGTGGACAGGATCTCCGGCGGCAGGCCGCCGGCAATGGCGGAAAGGTCATCCGCGGACGAGAGCAGTCGTTGTTTGGCCCGGGCGATGACTTCCGCGAAACGGCCGGGAGACAGTTTTCCGACCGTTTCGGCCATGGCCGCGCTCTCGACGGCATCGGCCATCATCTGCCGCTGATCGGTTTCGTCCAGGATCACCGGGACCGTTTCCGGTCCTTCCTTTAAAAGCGAAAAGCAGAAGGCGTGAAAGGTGGACACCTGCGGCCGGCCGGATGCTTTATCGACCATTTGCTCAATCCGCCGGGCCATTTCAGCCGCGGCCCGGTTGGTAAAGGTAATGGCCAGGATGTTTTCGGCGGCAACCCTGTTTTCCCGGATCAGACGGGCGATGCGGCAGGTGAGGGTATGGGTTTTCCCGGAACCCGGACCGGCGACGATCATCAGCGGGCCGTCGCCGTGGCTGACGGCTTCCATCTGCCGGCTGTTGAGGCCCTTGAAGGGATCCGCCGGCTGATCGGCAGCCGGTTCGCCGCCGGCGGCGATGCCGGGCAGGGAGGGCTGGACATCGGGTTTTCTGGCGGCAACGGTTACCCGCAAGGCAAGGGTCCGCCGGCCGCCCGCGTCCGTCTTGCCGGTATCATCGGGGAAAAGGTGCTGCTGCCCCTGGAGGGCTTCTTTCTCGTCTTCCGTAAACACCCGGACCCGGCCGTACTCTCCGTCATAACCGGGGGTCAGATGGACATGGCCGTCCCGGACGCGTCCGACGGCCACATCCAGCAGGGCCACCCCGCTTTTTCTGATCTCCTCGGCCGGCAGGGTGTACAGCACGTCGAACTCCGGCCCCAGTTTTTCCAGGACCCCGTCATAGGCGGCGGCGACTTTTTTTGATTTTGACCCCACCCCCGCGATTTCCGACAGGATCTCCTCCAGGGGAACCAGGCTGTAATAAGGATGGTGGCGGCCCGGTTTTTTCCCCGGTTCCCGGTCGGCCAGTTCCTCCACCCGGTATAAAACACCGAGGGTCAGGGGCTTGCCGCAGGCCGGGCAGAGGCCGTGGTACTGCCGGGTGATGTCGGGAGAAAAGCAGACCCCGCAGGCGCGGTGGCCGTCAAAATGATATTTCCCTTCCTCGGGAAAGAATTCATAGGTTCCCAGAAACTGCGCCGGATCACCGGTTTTGATGGCCCGGCGCAGGTCGGGATAGGATAGCGCCGTATCCAGGATGCAGGCTTCCCGGCCCAGTTTTGACGGGGAGTGGGCATCGGAATTGGACACCAGGGTCAGGCCGTCGATGCCGGATACCCGCCAGTTCATGGCCGGGTCGGAGGACAGGCCGGTTTCCACGGCAAAGATGTGGGGCGTCAGGTCCTCAAAGCAGTCGCCGATGGCGTCAAACCCGGATTTGGACCCGAACAGGGAAAACCAGGGCGTCCAGATATGGGCCGGGATGAGAAAGGCGTCGGCGGAGGTTTCCAGGACGATCTCCAGCAGGTTTCTGGCGTCAAGGCCCAGGATCGGCCGTCCGTCCGAGCGGATATTGCCGATGGCCTCCAGCCGGGTATTGAATCGCGCCGCCGTATCCAGGTCCGGCATGAAGACCAGATGATGGTTTTTCCGGGTCCGGTCGTTTTTTTTGTAGATGTTGCTGATTTCGGTGGACAGGATAAACCGCACCGGCCGCCGGCAGGAAGGGGGAACCCGCTGGTCGCAGGCCTCGGCGATCTCCTTTTTCAACCGGAACAGACCGTCCTCCGCCGGCTCCAGTTTTTCCCGCAGTTCGGCGAACCACTCCGGATGGGTGAAATCGCCGGTGGCGACTACGGTGATTCCTTTTAACTGGGAAAAAATATGAAGATGCTCCAGGTCCAGATCCCGGGCCGTTGCCCGGGAAAATCTGGAATGAACATGGAGATCGGCGATATACCGCATGCTATCCCCTCGATCCCTTGAATCCTTGACCCCTTGAACCCTTTTGTCTTTCCAGCGCTATCATTTTCTCTTTCATTTCGCAACCCGACGCGAAACCGCCGATGCTGCCGTCCGACCGCACCACCCGGTGGCAGGGAATGATGACCGGAAAGGGGTTCTTGTGCAGGGTGTTGCCGGCAAACCGGGCGCCGCGGGGAAAACCGGCCATGCCGGCCACCTCAGCGTAGGTGCGGGTGGCGCCATAGGGGATTTGGCGGACGGCTTTCAAAACAAGCCGCTCGTTGGCGGTCAGCTGTTCCAGGGCCAGCCATTTTCCGGGGATCACGGCCGGTCCGCAGCCGTCAAAATAATCCGCCAGGGCTTGCCCGACCAGGATGGCCGATGGATGGACCGCCCCGGTTTCCAGTTTTGAATCCGGTCCGGCTTTGTTTATGCTGCCCGGGAGGGTGATGCCAAAAAGAAGAAAAGGCTCGCCGGCATAAGTCAGGCAACACCGGCCCCAGGCCGTTTCAACCCATAAGCGGTATAATGTTCGATCCGTTGATTGCCTTCCGGTTCCGGTCCTGACGCCGCGCATCATTCACATCCGTTGATTAAGTTTCCCTGCTCGTCAAAAGCCATCTCCGCCCACGTTCCGTCCAGCGATAGGCCCTCGATTTCCAAAATTTCCTTCTCAAAGACCCGGGAAACCGCCAGGGTCTCCAGATGCCGGGTATCCTGAATACGGATAATGCGGGCGGATTCCGGAGAAACAAGGCCGCAGCTTTGCGCCGCGGCGACGATGGCTTCCCGGTCGGAATCAAAGGCCACGGGGATGGCCGCTTTTTCCGGCGAGATGGCGGCCAGGGCGTTGACCAGGGTCTTCTTCCGGTCGATGGCATTGACCAGCCGGGTGGTGGTGAAGTCCGCCAGGCCGATGCCGTTGGCGTTGCCGTCGCTGGCCGGGGAAAGGTCCCTGACGAATATCCGCCTGGCGTGAGGTGCCGTGAAGAAATCGCCGGTGATGTCCCGGTGCCGGCCGGTGACATTGGAGTCCATGCCGATGCCGCTGATGTCCTTGCCGATCCGATCAACCACCAGGAGGTCCACGTTGTCAAAGGGAATGCGGGCCATGTTCCGGTAGGCTTCGGCCAGCAGCTTTTTCTCCTCTTCTATCAGGCCGGCGGCAGGTAAGGCTTCCACGCGGGAGATCCGGCCGCGGCCGTCTTCCAGGATGGCCAGTCCGCCCAGGACGCGGCCGGTGGCGATAATCTGTTCGGCGGCCTGGCGGATGACGTCAAAGGTCCGGGTGACGACGGCAAATCGGTGAATTTCCCTGGCGCCGTCTGCCTTGCCCAGACCCACCGCCAGCATTTTGGCCAGGCCGCTCTCGATGTCCCCGATATACTTGGTGTGGGGCTTGATTCGGTTGACGGGGAAAATTAAGTCCGCGTCCAGGGCCTCCCTGGCGACAAAGATGTTCATGCCGCAGGAAAGCCGGCCGACGGCAGCCGTGGCCATGTCGGACCGGACGGGCACGCCTATGGCGGCCGCGGTAATTCCCAGGCCGGCCAGAATTTTTTCCTGACCTTCCGGGGTGGCGCCCCCGTGGCTGCCCATGGCCGGAACAATAAAGGGTGAACAGCCGATACGTTTAAAAAACGCCGCGCAGGCGGCGGTGATCCGGTCGATGGCGTCGATTCCCCGGCTGCCCACGGCCAGGGCGATCCGGGCCCCTTTCCCCGCTTTACGGATTTCCGGGCAGGACCCCAGGGCGGCGGCCACGGCGCCTTTAACGTCCGTCAGCGGACTGGCGTAAAGCCGCTGCCTGACCCGGACCATTTGCGGGAACTTGATAGGGCTCATAGGCTATAAACCAAAAAAAACCCGGCTTTTATCATAAAGGTAAAAGCCGGGATCAAAGATTCTGCCAGTTGTAATCAAACCAGCGCGGGTCGACTAAATTTCTTCGACGGTTATGGCGCCCTGCTCGCAGACTTCGACGCAGGTTTCGCAACCAAGGCATTCGTCCATGTTCACGGGCACGGATTTTTCATCCTGAAGCTCGAACACCTCAACCGGGCAGTTGTCAACGCAGTCTTCACAACCGGTGCATTTGCTCTCGTCAACCGTTACGTTATAACCCATTTTGCCAGCCTCCTTTTAAGTTGAATGTTTTATCTGATCGTCAGCCTTGACATTGAATTGTCGTTCTTTGAAAAGGTCCTGATAAATCATAGAAAATCCTCTATACCACCCTAAAAACCAAAGTCAAGAGATTAAAACCGTTCCCCTGTAAAATTTCAGAGATACTCTTTATGCCGGGAAAACAGCCGCCACAATGGTTGATTCAACCGATTGTTTTTCCTGGTGTTTTAGTCTTTCCGGGGACGGGGTTTGAAGCTTTTTCAAAAAATCACGAGGGGATATCTCAGCCAACCGGATCACCGTTAAAAAGGCGCCGGGCTTTTTTAACGGACAGGGGGGCGGAGCGCCGGCGTCACCCTTCAGCAGGCCGTTGAAAAAAGCCGACAGGTCCTGCCGCCACAAAGACAAGACCGGATCATCCCGGTGCGGCAAATCCCCGGGAGCGGGGATGTTCTCCCATGTCGCGGTATGACTTTCAAAATGATCCATAACGGCGGCAAAGACCGCCCGGCTGGGCGTGACAAATAATGAAGGGAGGGCGTCGTTTTCCGACGTCAGCATGGACCAGGCAGTCAGCCGTTCCCGGGTCATCAGTTCACCGGTATCGGCGGTCAGGCTTTGCGCCGCCGGAACGGTCAGATCCTCCTGATCATCATCATCGTCATCCCCATGCAGGGCCGCCAGCATGGTCAGTTCCTTTTCGCTTTGCAGCAGGAGATCTTCGGCGATGTCCGCCTGGGCGCGGTCATAGTTGCCGGTCATGCGCAGGAAGACGCGCGCGGCCAGGAGCAGGTCCGGTTCTTTTTCCGTGCGGGAAGAGGCATGGACGATGTCCTGTTTTAAAAAGGAAATGGTTGATTCGTCGAAAAAGGGGATGGTGCTGCCCGACATCTTGAAAAAGGAAATATCCGTGCCCCGGTTGGCCTGGCGCCACTGGCGGTATTCCTGAAATATCCGGTCCGCCTGAAGACCGCTGTCGGCCAGGGGGTTGACCGCCGTGACCAGGCCGGTTTTCAGCACGTCCGGGTCCATATCGCCGGCTGCGGAATCCGTGGGCAGATACACCCGGATGCGATCGAAGCAGGCCAGCAGCATCCCGGCGGTTTTTTCATCCAGGCAGGTAAAAGGGAAAAGAACGGGTTCGAGCATGACAGGTTTCGACCAATATAAGGGTTTAAGGTTCAGGGTTCAAGGACCCCTTGAGCCCTTGGTGCTAAATAAGTTCTAATCGCGCTTGGTATCTACCACCGCAACCCCCATTTCCTGCAGGGTCTTACGCAGTTCATCGGCCAGGGCCCAGTTTTTTTCCTTCCGGGCCTGGTCCCGCTGCCGCATCAACGCCTGAACCCGGGCCGAGGTATCCGCGGCCGGTTCTGAAAAATCAAAAAGGTTCAATACCTGGTCGATCTGCGCAAAAGCGTCCATGATTTTTTGCGCGTCAGCGCCATCCAGGGCGCCGTCCGCCAGAAAGGTGTTGATCTGCTTGATGTTTTTGAAAATGCTGGCCAGGGCCTCGGAGACATTCAGGTCATCGTCCATGGCGTCGACCACGCCCTGGCGGATATTATAAATGATCTGGTCGATCTCCTGCCGGGTGGCGCGCTCCTTTTCCGGTTTGTCCCCGGACGGTTTTCCGGCAATGGCGGCCAGGGCCCTGACACAGTTGTCCAGGCGGGCCAGGGAGCGGGCGGCCATGTCCACGCTTTCCCGCGAAAAGGTCAGGGGCTTGCGGTAATGGACCGAAACAAACCAGTAGCGCAGCTGGCGGCCGGTCAGGCCGGCGGCCAGGGCCTCTTCAATGGTCATGACGGCGGGTTTCCAGGCGCCGCTCTCTTCCGACAAAACCGTTTCGCAATGAATCCAGAACCGGGCCGGCGTTTTGCCGGTCAGGGCCCGGGATATGGCCTGTTCGTTTTCATGGTGCGGGAAGACCAGGTTAAAGCTGCCGGTATGAATATCAAACTGATCGCCCAGATATTTACGGGACATGGCCGCGCACTGCAGGTGCAACGACGGCCGGACATTGCCCCACTTGGTCTGGACGTAAAGACCTTTCTTTAATTCCCCCAGCCGGGCCCGCTTGAGCAGGGTAAAGTCGCGGGGATTGTCCTTTTCGTATTCGTCCAGGTCAACGGTGGCGCCCAGCCGGATCTTGTCGGCGTCGACCCGGGAAAGGTCGCCGTAATCCCCCAGGCTGGAAATGTCAAAATAGACGGACCGCAGCTTTTCATAGGCCACGCCCCTGGCGACCAGCTTCTCCGCCATATCCACCATTTCCGGGAACTCCTCGCTGGGCAGGGGGTATTTCTCGGCCGGCTTGACGCCCAGGGCGGCCAGGTCCTGCTTGATATGATCGATATACCCGCGGGTGAATTCGGTCAGGCTTTTACCGGCCTTTTCCGCGCCTTCGATGGTGTTGTCGTCAAAATCGGTGATGTTGACGATATGCCGGACGGCATATCCCCGGTAGATCAGGTAGCGGGACAGCACGTCGGCGAAGACCATGCGGCGGCAGTGGCCCAGGCTCATGCGGGCGTTGGCCGTAGGGCCGCAGGAATACATGGAGACCCGGCCCGGCGAGAGCGGCACAAAGTTCTCCTTCTGCCGGGTGGCGGTGTTGTAAAGCCGGATATCGACGGTCTCCCGCACGGCAAAAAGGGTGGTGCTTAAATAGCGCTCGCCGCTGTCCGGGAAAATGGTCACCACCGTGCCCTTTTCCAGCCGCATGGCTTCGGCGCAGGCCACGGCCATGGCCGCGCCGCTGCTCATGCCCACGAACAGCCCCTCCTCGGCGGCCAGGCGCCGGGCCATGGCAAAGGCTTCTTCGTCGTCTATGTTGGGCTTGTCGTCGAGCCACTTTCGGGAATAGATTTCAGGCTGATAGGACTCCTTCATGTTTTTCAGGCCCTGGATCTTGTGCCCCAGGAAGGGCTCCACCCCGACCATGCGGATATCGGGTTTGAGCTCCTTCAGCCGCCGGGCCAGGCCCATGGCCGTGCCGCTGGTCCCGAGCGTGGCCACCATGGTGTCTATTCGGCCCTCGGTCTGGCGCCAGATCTCCTCGGCGGTGCCGTAGTAGTGGGCCTTCCAGTTGGCCTCGTTGTTGAACTGATCGGTCATGTAGTATTTGTCGGGATTTTCCCGCACCAGCCGGTAGACCTCCTCGATGGCGCCGTCGGTTCCCAGGTGTCCCGGGGTCAGCAGGATTTCGGCGCCGCGACCCTTGAGAATGCGTTTGCGCTCCTCGCTGGCGTTTTCCGACATGGCCAGGCAGAGCCGGTAGCCCTTGATGGCGCAGACCATGGCCAGGCCGATGCCGGTATTGCCGCTGGTGGCTTCGATGACGATTTTGTCTTTGGTCAGCAGGCCGGACTTTTCCCCTTCCTCGATCATGTAAAGCGCGGCCCTGTCCTTGATGGACCCGCCCGGGTTCATGTATTCCAGCTTGGCCAGGATGCGGACCCCGGGCCGGGGGCAGATCCGCCGTATTTCCACCAGGGGGGTGTTGCCGATGAAGTCCAGGAGAGTGGTCATAGGGGGTTCCTTGGTTCTATATCAATTGGCCTTAAGGCAGAGCCCCATAGCACTATAGGGGTCAAGGGGCCGAGGGGTCCAGGGTTCAAGGGGACCGGGCGTCCATATCCCACAGGTTTCATTATGGCTCTTTTCACCATCACTTATTATTCAACTATTATTCTACCAGTCATTTTTGAAATTCGTCATCACCCGGTTTAACCGGGTGATCCAGATAAAATGCCTTTATCCCTTATTTGAAAGCTAACCCTTTTTGCAGATGATACCTTAAAACGTTCGTCATCCATATTGCCATAAGGGATATGTTCCCCTTCTTTCTCACCCTTGACCCCTCGACCCCTCGACCCCTCGACCCCTTTTCCCCACCCCCGCCAGTAACGCCTTCCGCACATCCTCCTCGCTGCCGTCGGCGTTGATGATCACAAACCGTTCCGGCTCCCGGGCGGCGATGGCCAGGTACCCGTCCCGGACCCGGTTGTGAAAATTGATGTCTTCTGTTTCAAAGCGGTGGTCGGCGGCGCCGTTACCGTTGCGGTTGATCCGCTCCCAGGCGCGTTCCAGGCCGGTTTCCGGAGGCAGGTCAAACAGGATCGTCAAATCCGGCTTCAGGCCGCCGGTGGCCACCCGGTTGAGCAGGCTGATCAGTTCCCGGTCAAGGCCCCGGGCCGCGCCCTGGTAGGCTTCGGTGGCATCAATAAACCGGTCGCAGATCACGGTTTTGCCTGCGTCCAGGGCCGGCCGGATGACGGTGCCCACGTGCTGGGCCCGGTCGGCCGCGTACAGAAAAAGCTCGGCCTCAGGCGTCATGCCATGGTTGGCGGGGTCCAGCAGGATCCCCCGGATCTTCAGCCCGGTCGGCGTTCCGCCCGGCTCCCGGGTAACGACGCAGTCGTGGCCGCGGTCTTCCAGAAACCGGACCAGGTGGGGCAGCTGGGTGGTTTTTCCCGCCCCCTCGGTTCCTTCCAGGGTAATGAACATGGCGCATTCTTTTTTATTGACAAAAACATACCACATTGTGGTATGAATAAGATGTTGTCTATTTATGACACCGACAAAGGAAAACCTCAAGAATTTTCTGGAGAAAACCGTGACCGGACAGGATTTTTCAGACCTGCGCAAGCGATTCGGCAAGACGCAGAAGCAGATGGCTCAGTTGCTGGGCGTTTCCATCAAGGCGGTGCACAGCTATGAACAGGGCTGGCGCTCGGTGCCCGATCACGTGGAAAAGCAGTTGCTGTTGCTGGCCGTCAGCGGTCACGGCCGCGGGGTCCGGCAGAGGGAGTGCTGGGTGGTCAACAAGTGCCCGGCCCAAATCCGGCGCCAGTGCCCGGCCTGGGAATTCAACCGGGGCACCCTGTGTTGGCTGATCAACGGCACCATCTGCCACGGCACGATCCATAAAACCTGGAAGGAAAAGATCCGGGTCTGCCGGTCCTGCCCGGTCCTGACGTCCCTGCTGGACGAAGCGCCGGACCAGAACCCTTCTTCAAAGGAGAAGGAAAAATGAAGAAAACACCCCGGCAAGCCTTTTCCACCCGGGTGGTTCATCACACCCGGCCCGACAGCCGCTGGCAGGGTGCCACCCTGCCGCCCATTTTTCAGAACGCGGCCTTTGCCCACGACACCGCCGAAAACCTGAACCAGACCTTTGCCGGTAAAACCGGGGATATGATCTACAGCCGGCTGTCCAACCCCACCAACCAGGCCCTGGAAAAGGTTCTGACCGATCTTGAAGGCGGGGCCGGGGCCATTGTCATGGCCTCGGGCATGGCCGCCATTGCCAATACCTGCCTGGCCCTGCTGCGGGCCGGGGACGAGTTCGTGGCCGGCACCTCTCTGTTCATGTCCACCTATCAGCTTTTTGCCAGCGTGTTTAAGAAATACGGCATCACGGCCGTGCCGGCGGATCCGACCGATCCGGCCGCGGTCCGGGCCGCCGTCACCGGGCGGACCCGCTTTGTCTACCTGGAGACCATCGGCAATCCGGCCATGGACGTTCCCGATATCCGGATCATGGCCGACACGGCCCACGGCCTCGGCCTGCCCCTGGTGGTGGACAACACCCTGGCCACGCCGTTTCTGTGCCGGCCCCTGGAACTGGGGGCCGACGCGGTCATCCACTCCACCACCAAGTACCTGTGCGGCCACGGCGCGGCCGTGGGCGGCGCCGTCATCGACGGCGGCGTATTTGACTGGAACCGGGACCGGTTCCCCGATTTCGGGCCTTTTGTGGAACGGAAAGGGCGGACGGCCCTGCTGGACAAAATCTGGCGCGAGCAGCACATCAATTTCGGCGCCACCCAGGCGCCCCTGCACAGTTACCTGACACTGATCGGCATCGACACCCTGGCCCTGCGCATGGAGCGCATTTGCGCCAACGCCCTGACCGTGGCCCGGTTTTTAAAGGGCCGGCCGGAGGTGGCCTGGGTCAACTATCCGGGCATTGAAGACCATCCCTGCCAGGCCGTGGCCGCGGCCCAGTTCGGCGGCAAAGGCTGCGGGGGCCTGCTGACCTTCGGGTTGAAAGACCAGGCCGCCTGCTTTGCCTTTATCAACCGGCTGAAGCTGGTTGTCCATCTGGCCAACCTGGGTGACTGCCGGACCCTGATCATCCATCCTTTTTCCACCCAGTATGTTTCCTTTGATGACGCCGTCCGGCAGCGCTTGCGCATCGGGCCGGAGATGCTGCGGCTTTCCGTGGGCATCGAAGACGCCGACGATATTTGCGCCGACCTGGGTCAGGCCCTGGAGCAGACCGGATGAGCGAATACATCGAACATGATCAGCGCGGGGCTTCGGTGGGCCTGGTTAAAAAACAGACCTTCACCTTTGCCGGGCCGCCGGATGAAATGACCCTGGAAAGCGGCGCCCGCCTGGGACCGGTGACCCTGGCCTTTGAAACGTACGGCCGGCTCAACGCCGACAAGAGCAATGTCGTGCTGGTGGCCCACGCCCTGACCGGCGATGCCCACGCCGCCGGGTGCTACAGCGAAGACGACCCCAAACCGGGCTGGTGGGACATCATGATCGGCCCGGGCAAGGGCATCGACACCGACCGGTATTTTGTGGTCTGCGCCAACGTCATCGGCGGATGCATGGGCTCCACCGGGCCGTCGTCAATCAACCCGGCCACGGGAAAGCCATATGGCGCCGGATTTCCGGTCATTACCATCGGCGACATGGTCCGGGCCCAGAAGGCCCTGCTGGATCATCTGGGCGTCGGCCGGTTGCTGACCGTGGTGGGCGGCTCCATGGGCGGCATGCAGGTGCTGGAGTGGGCCGTCCGCTATCCGGAAATGGTGGCCTCGGCCATTCCCCTGGCCACCACCACGCGCCACTCGGCCCTGGCCATCGCTTTTAACGAGGTGGCCCGCCAGGCCATCATGAGCGACCCCAACTGGAACAACGGGGATTACTACGGCGCTGCCAAACCGGACACGGGCCTGGCCGTGGCCCGGATGATCGGCCATATCACCTACCTTTCCGACGAAGCCATGCGCCGCAAGTTCGGACGACGTCTTCAGGACAAGGAGACTTTTTCCTTTGATTTTGGCGCCGACTTCCAGGTGGAGAGTTACCTGCGCTACCAGGGCGCCAGGTTCGTGGAACGGTTCGACGCCAATTCCTTTCTCTATATCACCAAGGCCGCCGACTACTTCGACCTGGAAGCCCAGCACGGTCATGGCTCGGCGGTGGAGGCTTTCGGAAAAACCCGGGCCCGCTTCCTGGTGGTCTCGTTTACCTCGGACTGGCTCTACCCCACCTACCAGTCCCGGGCCATGGTCACCGCCATGAAGAAAAACGGGCTGGACGTGAGCTTCTGTGAAATCGAGGCCGACTGGGGCCATGACGCCTTTCTGATTCCCAACCCGCGCTTGAGCGCGCTCATCAAAGGATTTCTGGACAGTGTATCCGCCGGATAACAATAATAAATATCAGACCGATTTCAAATCGAATCGGGATATGCGGTTTGATTTAGCCATCATCGCCTCCTGGATCGAGCCGGGTTCCCGGGTTCTGGGCCTGGGGTGCGGCGAAGGGGAACTGCTCCATTTCCTCAAGACGCATAAAAAGGTCCGGGAGACGGGCATCGAGATCATGGAGTCCCGGGTGGCCCGGTGCATTGAAAAGGGGTTGTGCGTGCTCCAGGGCGACATCAATCGCGAGGTGGAAGACTATCCGGACAACGCTTTTGATTACGTGATTTTAAGCCAGACCCTGCAGCAGGTCTTTGATCCGCCCCGGCTCATCGCCGCCATGCTCCGCATCGGCCAGAAGGCCATTGTCAGCTTTCCCAACTTCGGCCACTGGCGCATCCGGACCCAGCTCCTCTTCGGCGGCCGGGCCCCGGTCACCGAGCAGCTTCCCTATCAGTGGTACGACACGCCCAACATCCGCGTCCTGAGCATCCGGGATTTCCGCATTTTCGCCGGTCAGATGAAGATGCGCCTTGTCCGGGAGGTGGCCACATCTCCGGGCCGGACCTCGGACACCGGCGCCATTGTCCGCTTCTGGCCCAACCTCCTGGCCACCTACGGCATTTTTCAGCTCGAAAAAAAGTGACGGAAAAGTCCTATACCCGCCGATATCGTTGTTCGTAACACCCCGTGCCTTCTTTGCTTCCGATCGCCCTTAACCCGGATATTTTTTTGCTGTGTGCATGGATAAAAAGTGTTGTTTTTTACATTTAAAATAGACTAAAGTTTAAAATCAACACATCCAATTTTAACGGGAGGGGGATAATGTTCAAACAACGTACCATTGTCTTGCTTGTCCTGTCAGCCGTATTCGGCATCTTCGGGTTTAATGCCGGCAAAGCCATGGCCGATAAGGCCGTGTTCGGCCCGAAGCAGTATTCGCGAACCACTGCCGCGCAAAATGTTTATGAAGACAGCTTTACTGCCGCGGAAGGATCCGGTGAACTGATGATCCGCAACTGCGAAGAAGGCAGCATCCATCGTGTTACCAGCGCGCGAATTCTATTAAATGACGTCCCGGTTTTTACGCCTGAAGATTTCAAGCAGAACCAATTTGTCTTAAAATTTCCGCTCAGCTTAAGCCAGAGCAATAACCTCAAGATCGAAATCAGCGGCAAGCCCGGCACCTATCTGGTCATCGAGATCAGGCAGGGCGGTGTGACCAACCCGCCGACGGTATCCTTATCCGCCGATCCGGAGACAATTGCCGGCGGCGGGTCGTCGACTCTGACCTGGACCTCCACTGGTGCGGATACCGCGATCATTGAGCCGGGCGTGGGCAACGTGGATGCAAGCGGCTCACTGACGGTAACGCCCGGAGAAACAACCCTTTATAAAATCACCGTCTCCGGCCCGGGCGGAACTGCTACGACCGCCGCTGCCGTCAATGTGCTTTATCCGCCCACCGTGACTTTTAACGCCGCACCGTCCGAGATAAACGTCGGAGACACAGCCACGCTTTCCTGGACCACCACTCATGCCGATTCCGTGAACATTGAGCCGGGGATCGGTCCGGTTGAGTTGAACGGAACGCGGACGGTTTTGCCAGCGCAAAACACAACGTATACGATGACGGCCAGCGGCGCCGGCGGGACAAGAACCGCTTCCGTCACTATAACGGTTCATAACCCGCTGACCCTTCAAATTACATCACCCCTGGATGGCGCCCAAGTATCCGGCGGCACCATTTCCGTCAAAGGCGCCGTTAGCCATGCCGGAAACAAGGAAACCGGCGTGGCGGTGAACGGAATCCCCGCCATCATCAGCGACGGTCAGTTCAGAGCGGATCATGTCCCTTTGACTGATGGCGAAAATCTCCTCACCATCACGGCCACGGATGTTGATGGCCATATGATCAGTTCTTCGGTCCCCGTTCATGCCGACACCTCGGGTGATTATATCTGCCTGACCGCCGATCCGGTTCGGGGTATCCTGCCTTTTGAGACTAATCTGCGGATTACCGGATCATTTTATTTTACTGCTTCTGATATTTCTTACACAGGACCCGGCACCGTCACCTTTCTGGAAAGCAGCTATGATGAATACCGGCTTGCCATGGACATGCAAGGCGTTTATGTCCTTACGGCCACCGTAACGGATGACCTGGGTTATGCGCACACGAATTCCGTGGCCGTGCAGGTAGTAGAAGAAGCGGCGATAGATGCCTCGCTGCGGACAAAATGGGAAGGGATGAAAGCCGCCCTGACGGCCGGAGATGTGAACAGGGCCGTTGCATTCTTTGCTGGAAGCTCACGGGAAAGTTTTGATCAGCGATTTACCGCGTTGTCCTCTTTTCTGCCAGGAATCGCGGGAGGCATGGGCGGTATCCGGCTTGCGGAATTCCAGGGGGAACGGGCGGTATATGACATGGGAACCGTCATCAACGGGACAACTTATTCTTTTCAGGTTCTTTTTATCCTGGATACGGACGGGATATGGCGAATCGGGAGTTTTTAAAGCCTTCCATTTGAGAGGAAAATGCAGGCAATGAATCATATGACAGCATTAAACTTCACCACCACTTTGTTCGGTTACAGGCAGGGGCTTCGGGTCTGCCTGATGGCATTAATCCTGATGGTTTCAGCAGGGGTGTTCGTCGTGACGGAATGCGAGGCAGTGCTGATATTTCATAAGCCCGCGTATACCGGCAGGATAATCGATATGGAGACCAGGGAGCCCCTGGAGGGAGTTGTCGTGGTGACGGTTTATCAGATCGACGCCATTATCGGCGGCCCGGCAGGCGGGTGGAGTAAGGATATTCACGCCAAAGAGACGCTGACTGATAAGGACGGGGTGTTTCATATCCCAGCGTACACCACCCTGATCGGGCTGAATTCAAGGGCGTCATGGACAAAATTTATTATCTTCAAGCCCGGATACGCGAGTTATCCCTGGCAGCAGTTGAAAATAACACCCTTCCAACACTGCGGGCCGGAATGGTTGTTTGCCGGAAAGATAGGAACAACGACTGAAATTAATAAAAAAGACTATAACAACGGTATAGGTCGCGAATTGCCGGAGAAAATCACCGTAACCTTTGGTCTAGTGGAACTGCCGAAGTTGAATACATGGGAAGAAAGAAGAATAGGCAGCTCAATTTCGTCCCCTGATTTTAAAGTGCCTCTATTAGATCAAATGCTTAAAGATGAACATGATTGGCTAATGCGAAATCAAGGGTGGAGGAGATAGAAATGATGAAAAATCTGAAAAATATTTTATTGCTGTTCTTGTTCCTGTCAGTAGGAGTCCTGTCCGTGACGGAATGCGAGGCGGTGCTGATTTTTCATAAGCCGGCATATCAGGGCAAGATAATCGACATGGAGACAAAAGAGCCGCTTGAGGGAGTGGTGGTCGTAGCGGTTTATCAGATTGAATCCATTTTTGGTTACCCTGGCGGTGGGTGGGGAAAAGATATACACGCACAAGAAGTGTTGACCGATAAGGATGGTTTCTTCCGTATTCCGCCCTGTACGAGATTGGTCGGCCTTAATTCGAAGGCCGCAGAGACGCAATTTATTATTTATAAACCCGGTTACGCGAGTTATCCCGAACAACGAATAAAGATTATCCCTTTTCAGCACTGCGGGCCGTCTTGGCTGTTTATTGGAAAAACAGGAGCAACAACTGAAATTAATAAAAAAATTTATAAAAACGGTATTCTAACCGTTTTACCGGAAAAAATTACGATTACATTTGGGATAGTAGAACTACCGAAATTAAATACGTGGGAGGAAAGAGACAAAGCGCATTCAGTCCCTGGAACCGGTGATTTTAACCCGCCAATATTATACCAAATGGTTCAGAAAGAACATGAATGGTTAAAACAAAATCAAGGCTGGAGGAGACAATAAATCAATGAGAAATCTGAAAATTATTATATGGGTGGTTTTGTTGACGATATGCCTGCAACCGGTTCCGCAGGTATTTGCCCTTAAAAAGGAGACGCATAAAAACATCAATGAGTTTATTGGAGAAAACACTATCAATGAGTTTTCCCTAGATTCATATTTGAGAAATCAAGTAGGCTTTCCTGATGGTAAAGATGAAATATTATTTTCAAAACAGGCTTATAAATGGTTTGGAAGAGGCGGTGAAGAAGAAGATGTACCGATTAGTCGTGGAGCCAACCATTTTCACAACCCATTAGAGGCGGATATTCATGAGGCTGGTTTCTCCGGGTGCCTGGACATCTCGCTATGCTTTTCCGGAGAGTCTTCTGTTTTATGGTCTCAAAGAGAATCGGGCGAGCAGAGCCCTGGTGGGCATTATTCGTGGGATGATGTCAGGGATAAATTTTACTTGGCGCTTACAGCCCCTAACAAAGAAACAAAGGACAAGGAGTTTGTAAAAACATTTCGGGGGCTGGGTCAGCTGATGCATCTTGTTGAAGATCTGACGGTGCCCGAACATGCCAGAGATGACGGCCATATTTCATCGGCTTATGAGGTATGGGCTAATGGCACCACTAATGGCGACTCTAATGTAGACATTGCTTCTATAACGCCTTTTATGGTCGATAAGGCTGTCTTGCGTCAGACCAGCGTGTTCCCGGAAGCGTCTGTACCTGTTGCCAATCTGTTTGACAGCAACCAATATTCCGGGACCAATCCAGAGATAACTCTTCGGTCGGATATCGGCCTTTCCGAATATACCAACGCCAATTTTGTCTCATGGGATACACTTTTCTCACGCCAGTTTCTCTATCCTTCCAGGGAAACCAGCGTGGAGGTCAAGGAACTGGATTACCCGAATCCCTTTTCACCCGGGGATACGGTTAAAAGACCTTATTATATAAAAATTGCCAACGGTGATTCGGGTTATCGTCTGGCCGGCGTTGATTATTTGTCTTTTTACATGGAAACGTACTATGGCTCGGATTTCCCTACCTCCGAGACAAAGACCATACCTCCGATGGATAGTTATGTGTTTCAAGATTACGCTGAAAAGCTCATTCCCCGGGCCGTGGGCTACGCCGCCGCGTTATTGGAGTTTTTCTTCCGGGGGAAGATGGAGCTGGCGGCCGACGGCGAGGGTTGTTACATTGTCAACCCCATGAATGAAGAGATTCAGGGACGGTTTGAACTCTATTACGACAACGTCAATGATGAACGGGTTCCCGTCAACAATGTGGACAACTATCCCTGGCAGGATGCCGTTAACCCTTCTGAAGAAGATATCCTCAATATGACAGCCGCCTATATGTGCGTCGCGGCCGGAGGACAGAGCGATCCCCTGGAATTGTTCGCCATTCCTCAGGATGCCAAGACGCCCGGAGAATTTATGCTGGTGATGAAAGGCCGCATGGGGCAGGAAACAATCAATGCCGTGGCCGCCTCAAAAATTACCATCCCCTTGATAGAGATATCGCTGCCGGAAGAGGGTTACTATGCCTTTACAGACACGCACCCCTATTACGATCCATCTGATCCCCGATATCCGGATAAGTATATGAATAATCCTGCGGGACAGGGATTTAACAAGATTGTTGTCAACGCGGTTTCTAAAACAGATGATTTAACCAAAGGAACGGTCTCTCTCCAGGTCAAATACCGCCGGGGGCTTGAAGATCAGTTCGCGGCAACACCGGGCGCAACGACATATTCGACTTTTTATCAGATTGTCGCGGAAAATCAGATTCCAACAGCCCAGGGAGAAATTATCTCCAGCCAGGGGCCAACCCGGTTGGAGTTCAACCTGCCCGCGGAATTGCCCCTGTGGGCCACGGATGTGCATCTGTTTCTGGTTTATAATGGGACGAGGGGCACGGAGACAAATGCCCTCGGTCTGGGATATAAGGACATTTCTGAACCAACGCCGCTTGATTTCATTAATGTGATGGACAAGATATGCATGAAGAATGTCTTACATGATGCCGGATCGACTGACGCCATTGAGATTGTGGACACGGATCTGGACGGCATTGCCAATCCCTGGGAATGGGATGTCTACTCGCACGGAATAAAAAATTTATCGGTCCGCTTTGCCAGAAACAGCACCTGGCATTACGATATCGCCTCTGTTCCGCCGGGGGGATTTTCCAGGGTGTTCTTTCTCGGAGAGTATGGCAATCAGCCATACGTCTGGGAGACATATTCTCTGTCAAAAATTGACATTGATGATGGCTTTAACCATTCAACGGCGTACAACAAATCCAGCTATATGCCGGGGGTTGTGAACCAGATGGTATATGGAAATTATTGTTCCGTCCCATGTCTGGCCAGGAGAACAACCCCGTTCACGACATCATACCGGGGCCTTGCTTCATCAAGAGGCGTAATATTTATAAATTCTCCATATCAATCCGACAATAATGGATGCGATTATGCCGACTAAACGTCAGAGGGAGTTGAAGATGAAAGATCATTTACCATCAACGGGGGGCGGTGACATGTATAAAGCTTTTCTATATTGTCTTCTGATTGTTGCGCTGATATGTCCGGCCGTCTATGGCCAGGATTTTGTCGCCAATGGTTTTCAGCATGACCCTCAAATAAAAGGCTCTGAAACCGCCACGCTGGTGGATCAAGACACGGGAGAAAAATGGGTGGTCGGAAAAGGCGATGAGATTAAGGGCTGGACGGTGGTTGAGGTCACCCCGGATTATGTCGAATTATTGCAATATCAGAGCGGAGAAGAATATCCCATACTCAGAAGAATCTATTACAAAAGCACGCTATCTTTGGTCGAATCGGATACGGCCCGGTGACCCGGACAAAACTCGGTGCGGTTGATGAGCTCTTCCTGCATGTTGCGGTTGAGTTTGACGAAATAGGCGTTGTACCCGGAAATGCGGACCAGGAGCCAGCCGAAATCCTCGGGCCGCTCCATGGCCCGGCGCATGACGTCCGTTGACACCACGTTGAACTGCCACTGCATGCCGCCTGACGCGAAATAGCCTTCCACGTATGCCGCAAACAGATCCAGGGTCCTGGCGGGCGGGTCATCGGGACCGGGGACCATCTTGACGTTGTAGGCCAGGTTGTTGGGCATCTTCAGATGATCCAGGGCCGCCACGGACCGGCAGTTGGCCAGGATGTCCTTTGAGGCGCCGGGCGCGGGCGTCAGGCCCGGCGTGAAGGCCTGGCCCTTGCGGCGGCCGGAAGGCAGCGCGCCCGAGAGCATGCCGAACCCCACGTGGTAGGAGATGGACCAGTATCCCGGCAAATACCGTCCTCCCCGGTAGTTTTTCTTCGGCTGGTAAAATTCATAGACCATGTCCATCAGGTCCCGGGCCAGGGCGATGGCATCGGGGTCTCCGGATCCGAATTTGGGCACGCGCCGGATGTGGGCCAGGAGCTGCTGATCGTCCGGGCCGTTGAAATCGTTTGCCAGGGCTTCCATGAGCCGGGCAAAATCCAGTGCCCCGGTTTCATAGATCAGCTTTTTGATCACCAGCAGGCTGTCGACCACGTCGGTGATGGAGACCAGGGCCACGCCCGAGGAATTGTATTCAGCTCCGCCCCGGACAAGATCAAGGCCCTTGTCCAGGGGGCCGCGGAACATGGCCGAGAGCAGCGGCGTCGGGTGCACATACTGGTGGGCCCTGCCCAGCATGTCATTGATCTCGACGGAAAGCTCCGCCAGAAAAAGGAACTGGGTCCGGTAGGCCGAGAGAAAATCCTCAAAGGACGGAAAATCAGAGCGGACGTCGCCGGTCGCCGGTCCGATGCGTTCGTCCATGACCGGGTGAACCCCGTTGTTTAAGGCCATTTCCAGGGGGGCCACCATGTTGACGAGCATGCAGTTGGTGTGACCGTAGTGCCGGCCGCAGAGGGTCGGCTCCACGCAGCCCGTGGCCCCCCAGTTCCAGGCGTCTTTTCCGAAGCCCTGGTTTTCCAGGGACTCGATCATGAGCCGGTCATTGTGGATAATCGGCGAGGCGCACATGTTGACGTTGACTTCGCACAGGCGCCGGAGATATTCCCCGGAATTGACGCCCGGAAAGTAGCGGGCGTTCAGGTTCGGGTCCTGGAAGCCCAGCATCTCCGCGGCTTTTAAAATAATGTAGGTCATGTCGCAGACCGCCGTCTGGCCGTTTTCGTCAACGCCGCCCACGGTCACGGTGTCGTCCGAGGAGCTGCCGCCGAACAGTTTGTTGCCCACGCTGGGTATCAGGGGGTCATGGTCGTTGAGCTTGACAAACAGGCTGGCCACCAGCTCGATGGCCCGGCGCACAACCTGCTCCCGCTCCTCGTCCGTTTTCGCGGCCTCCATGTCCCGGACGAAAAACGGCTGCAGCAGCCGGTCCAGGCGGCCGATGGAAAGGGCCGAGTTGGCGTTTTCCACGTGCAGGCACACGAAGGATATCCACAGGGACACGATGGCCTCGTACAGGGTTTCCGCCGGCGCGGCCGGGACCTTGCGGCAGACGCGGGCCATTTCCAGCAACTCCCGCCGGCGCTCGCCGTCCTGGTCCCGGGCTTGGCGTTCCGCCTCCCGGCCCAGATTTTCCGCGTAGGCCAGGACGCCGTCCAGGGCGATTTGCAGGGCCCGGTAAAAATTGACCTGATCTTCGGTTTCCGCCCGGCTTTCCTTTCCGGCCGCTTTGTCCTGCATGGCCTTGATCCCCTGGTTCAGGACCGCGTCAAAGTCCGGGATGGTATGGGAAACGGCGTTGTTCTTCATCATGAAATAGAGGACAAACCGTTCTTCCAGGCGCTGGGACAGCGGGTTTCCGAAGGTCGTCCGGCAATATTCCCGGACGTTGCGGTGAATCCAGTAAGGAAACACGTACGCGTTCAGGACGTTCGCCTCGTCTTCGGAAAGGCGGTTGGGATTGAGGGCGCGGGTTTCGATGGAGGAAAGCTCCGGCCAGATGGTGGTGCCGATGAATTCCGGGTAAACCGGCACGCCGACTTCTTTGGCGGTGGTCGATCCGGGCAGCAGGTGACGGTCCCAGATGAGGGGCTTTTTGCGGGTCATGACATATCGCATGGCCTCGGCCTGGCGCAGTTCCGGGTCCCAGGCTCGGCCGCCGGTGTCGGTCTCGAACCCGTTTTCCCGGTGGAACCGGGTCAGAAGCGCGGCCCGCTCGGCGCACACCGCCGGCATCAGCGAAAATCGTCTGTCCCTTAAATACTGAATGCGGGGAAAATCCCCGATGGCGTAGGCGCCCAGATAGGCATCCGTTAAAAACCGGACCTGGTCCGTTTTTTTGCCCAGGATTTCGTTCTTCAGTTGTTGTCGTTTCGGGCCTGTCTCCGCCGAAAACAGGGCCGGGGCCGGGAGGCGTTTCTTTTTCGCGGGGGAAAGCAGGGTGGTCAGGTAGGAAAAGCGCGTCAGCACGGCCATGTTGCCGGTGTAGGCCATCTCGTTGGTCAGGAGGTGGTCGAGGGCTTCTTCCGGGCTTTTGGCGAAAATGCGCGCCAGGGTTTCCCGGTCCTTGTAGAACACCGTAACGTCGGCATCCGGGATCGGGCCCCGGCCGGCCCGGACCCGGCCGTTATCAAAAACAACGCCGGCCTTAAATGAACCGTCCCGCGTTTCAAACCGGATGCCGGCATTGAAAACGTCCCCGGTGTCCGGGTTCCGGATTTCCCGGTTTAACCGTTTGCTGAAGGTAAAGGCGGCGGCAAAGACTTTCAGCGACCCGAGGAACAACATTACGCCCGTGGTTGTCGCCAGCCGGGATTTGACGGGATGAGCGGATTTCATAATCGTTTTATTCTACCAGATATTGGAAATATTGTCCATTTTCTCCAAACAGGCCGCGGTAAGGAATAGATTGACGGACCGGGGCGGCCCTGCTAAAAATTAAAGGGCAGCCTGAGCAACAATGCCCCGCAAACAATTTATTCTTTCACATACTTTTCTTAATAACGTAAAAGTTCGCAACCGGGAGGGAAGACCATGGCATACGAAACCATCGAATACCGCCAGGACGGGCCAATCGGCATCCTGACGCTCAACCGGCCGGCCTGCCTCAATGCCATCAATTTTGCCATGCGGGACGACCTGACGCGCTTTTTCGCTGAGCGTCTCACGGACCGGGAGACGCGGGTCATCGTGGTTACGGGCGCGGGCAGGGGGTTCTGCGCGGGGCTGGACATGAGCGACCCGGCCATCACGGCGCCCGCCGGGGGCTATACCCCGGAACAGGCCTATACCGCCCAGCGGACATACTCGGATTTCATCCTGGCCATGCGCCGCTGCCCCCAGCCCATCATCGGCGCCATCAACGGGGCCGCCGCCGGCGCCGGCTTCTCCATCGCCCTGGCCTGCGACATCCGCCTGGCCGCCCCCAAAGCCAGATTTTCAGCCGCCTACATCAACATCGGCGTGGGCGGCGCGGACATGGGTTCTTCCTGGCTTTTCCCCCGGATCGTCGGCCTGGGCAACGCGGCCCGTTACCTGTATACCGGCGACCTGTTCGACGCCCAGGAAGCCTTGCGCATCGGCCTGGTCCAGTCCCTGGTGGAGCCGGACCGTCTCATGGACGAGGCCATGAACCTGGCCCGCAACATGGCCGGCAAGTCGCCCCTCGGCCTCAAGCTCACCAAGGAGGCCCTGGACGTCAACGCCGGGCCGGTCAGCCTGGAAAGCGCCATCCGCCTGGAAGACCGCAACCAGTCCCTGTGCATCAGCCAGTTGCTCAGCCCCCGCGGCGGCGCGGCGTGAAGATGCTGAAAACGGAATCGCAAGGAGAAAGCCATGGGAGATAAATTCTGCAGCAAGCGCAATTTAAAGTTCCTGCTCTATGAGGTGTTCGACGCGGTTGCCCTGACCCGTTATCCGTACTACTCGGCGCATACCCGCCAGGTGTTCGATATGATCGTGGACGCGGCCCTGGCCCTGGCCCGGGACCTGTATTATCCGGTCTTAACGGAGATGGACCGCCGGCAGCCGGAGCTGGTGGACGGCCGCGTGCACGTGCATCCGGCGGTGAAGAAGATCCTGGCGGCCAGCGGGGAGGGGGGCTGGATCTCGGCCGGGTTTCCCGTGGAGCACGGCGGGGACCAGGTGCCCATGATGCTGGTGGGCGCGGGTCATTTCATCTTCTCGGCGGCCAATTACTCGGCCGGGGTGTACCCGGAAGGGTGCCTCGGGGCCGCCCACCTGATCACCTCCTTCGGCACGCCGGAACTCGTCAAAACCTACGTTCCCCACATGCTGGCCGGCAAGTGGCAGGGGACCATGGCACTGACCGAACCCCAGGCCGGCAGTTCCCTGGGCGACATCACCACCCAGGCCGAGCCAACCGACCAGGGCGATTACCGCATATCGGGCCGGAAGGTATTCATCTCCATGGGCGACCATGACGGGGCCGAAAACATCGTCCACCTCATGCTGGCCCGCATCACCGGCGCGCCGGCCGGCGTCAAGGGGATCTCCCTGTTCGTGGTGCCCCGCCTGCGGCCGGAAGCCGGCGGCCGCCTGGCGCCCAACGACATCACCGTCAGCCAGGTGTTCCACAAGCTCGGGTACCGCGGCGCCCCCATCACCGAACTGTCCCTGGGAGACAACGGCGACTGCCGCGGCATCCTTCTGGGCGAGGCCAACCGCGGCCTGAAATACATGTTCCAGATGATGAACGAGGCCCGTCTGTCCATCGGCATGGCGGCGGCGGGCATTGCCTCGGCCGCCTATTACGCCTCGCTGGAATACGCCCGGGGCCGGACCCAGGGCCGGCCCATCATGGAACGGGACGCGACCAAGCCGCAGATCCCCATCATCGCGCATGCCGACGTCAAGCGGATGCTTCTTTTCCAGCGGGCCGTGGTGGAGGGGTCGCTCTCCCTGATCCTGCAGTGCTGCCAATACGCCGATCTTGAAAAAGTGACCGAAGGCGGGGAAAAGGAGAAGAACGCGCTGCTGCTGGACCTGCTCACCCCGGTCGTCAAGACCTATCCTTCGGAGATGGGCATTCTCTCGGTCAGCGCCGGGCTGCAATGCCTGGGCGGGTACGGATACTGCGATGATTTCCCCCTGGAACAGTATTACCGGGACATCCGCATCCATCCCATCCACGAGGGCACCACCGGCATCCAGGGCATGGACCTGCTGGGCCGCAAGATGGTCATGAAGGAGGGCAAGGCCCTGATGCTGTTCGCAACGGAGGTGGCCGGGACCATCGCGGCGGCGGAAAAGCGGCCGGCCCTGGCCGGCCACGCCGCGGCCCTGAAGGCGGCCATGGACCGGATGCAGGAAGTGGTCATGCACCTGGTCGGGGTGGCCCAGGCCGAGGGGCCGGAGACGTTCCTGGCCGATGCCGTACTCTTCCTGGAGATGTTTTCCATCATTGCCGTGGGCTGGCAATGGCTGCTCCAGGCCGTCAAGGCCGCCGAATCACTGGACAAGGGGCCCACGCGCGGGGAAACGGAGTTCTACCAGGGCAAGCTGTTCACCTGCCGTTATTTCTTCGGCTACGAGATGCCGAAAACACTGGCCCTTGCCGCCCGCCTCATGGACAAGGATCCCCTGACCGTGAAGATGGACCCGGCTTTCTTCAACGATTAGGCGGCGCCGAACGGCCGGTGCGGGATCAGGGATAACGGGAAGCCGGCCGGAAGGGCTCCCGGGCAATCGGCCTATCTCGGGGCGGTCTCCGTTCCCGTGAGTGACGGATCCATGCTTTCCGGGCTGTCGAGATGCTTGCCCTGGACGGACTCGATTTTCCCCTGAGTCGAGGTGACCTTGCCCTGGACGGATTCGATTTTGCCCTGGCTTGATTGCAGCTTTCCCTGGGTGGATTTGAATTTTCCCTGGACGGCTTCTATTTTCCCCTGGTCTGACGTGTTGTAGGGGCTGGAGTAGACCGGGGGGGTGTTGGTTGTCGTTTCTTCCGCCAGCACATCTCCCACCGGTACGCCCAGGGACACGCCCAGGGATGCCGCCATGGTGGCGATCGCCAGATGCTTCTTCAGGTTCTTTTTTTCGATTTGGATGTCATGGTCACCTCCTGATGGTAATTTAAGCCGACCATTCCCGGACGGCCTTGATGTGCAGAACCATTTGCGCCTCCACATCCGCTGGAACAGGCGTCCCGGATTGTTCACAATAATATGATACGGCCCGGTCCATGTCAATCCAGGACAGGTCATGTCCGCCCGCCGGATCGCCGCTGACGCTTCGAACGGTTTGAAGCAGGGTTTCCGCCTGATCGAAATCCTGCCGCTGATCCTGGAGGGTTTGCAGCAGCCGCCAGAGCAAATCCAGGTATAGATCCGCCGCGTGCAGGAACGGCCCGGCGCCCTGTTCTTCCAGATACTCTTCAATGGTGCCGTTTTTGTTAAAAACGCCCCGGCATTCCGGTTCGCATTCCAGCCGGTCAAAAGATTCCTCCTCTGGAAAACGGACATGCCGTCTCAAGGGGTAGAGCCGGCAGACCAGGGGCCGGTCGGGGTGTACGCCGCATCCCCGATCGGTCAGGAAGGCGCAGGTGCCGTCCTCCCGAAACCGCAAAACCGTTCCCCCGGAGGTGGTGTGGCGGATGATAAATTCGGTGGTAGAAAGGTCCAGGCGCCTCGCCAGACGCGCTATTTCGTAAGGGTTGACTTGGATCTTCTTGAAACGGCAACAGGCCAGGCAGCGGTGACAGGTGTACCCGAATCCCGTCCGGCGGTTTAAACCGGTCTTTTTCGCGGGAATAGTCATCAGGCGGACCGTGCTTTCATTAAATGGAGGTTCTTTTTTGATCCGCTTATTCTACTCGGGAAAACGCTGGCCGGGTTTCTCGCCGGCCCTGGCCTTGAGCTCCTTTAAACCGGGCCGGGCGTATTCCATGTGACCTTCTTTTACCGTCGGGCCGTTGATGATGGCCTCGGACCGGAGCCGCCGGCCCATGGTCTTTTCCAGGTTTTTCCCCAGCTTCAGGATTTTCCCGATATTATATCCGTGTTCGATGCCCATTTCATCGAGCATGACCAGCAGGTCTTCCAGGCAGATCAACCCGACGTAACGCGGGTCGTCGTAATAATAGTCCCCGGTCCCTTTGACCGGACAGTCATCGAGGAAGTTGGCCGGCTGACCGCCCAGGCCGCCCAGGGTGGCTTCAAAATGGGCGATGCCCGCCTGCAGGGACGCCAGGACAGAGGCGGAGGCCACCCGCTTGGTTTCATGAAAGTGGGCGATGTGCTTGCTCACATCCGGGATCTCGTCCAGCACCATGGAAAAATAACGGTACACCTGGGCGGCCGAGGCGCTGCCGTCATGGTCGGCGTGCTCGACGTCGCTGGCCCCGATATCCAGCCATCTTTTAGTAAAGGTGATCGCGTCCTTCATGTCCGTGGCCCCGCCGATGGGGCTGCCCCAGATGGTGCTGACCGTGCCGCACATCTTCATGCCCGCGTCACGGCATTTCTTCGTGGCCCGCTCGGCTTCGGCCCAGTACTGGGGAAGGGTCATGCCGGAGTTGGCGTAATGATGCTCTTCTTCGGTGGAAACCATCATCAGGCACCGGTCCGGACCCACGCCCGCCTCTTTCAAGCGGATGGCCCGGTCCACGGACGCTTCCCGGATGGTGACCGTGGTAAAGCAGATATCGCCGGGATCGATGCCTCTTGCCTTACACCCCTTGGCAAACCGCTCGCCGCGGAAGTATTTGAGCACCTCTTCGGCGTCCCTGAACTGGGGCATGATATGGGGGTTGCCCAGGTTGGTCAGCTCGATATTCCGGCAGCCGGCGAAAATCAGTTCTTCGGCATAATGGATTTTCGCCGCCGTGGAGACAAACTTCTCTTCGTGCTGGAATCCGTCTCTGATGGTGATGTCGCCGATCGTAACTTTTCTCGGCATGCGGGGGAAGATCTTCCATAAATCGTGTTCGGACATGATAACCTCACTAAAAACAAGGGTTCAAGGGTTCGAGGGGCCAAGGGTTCAAGGGGTTAGACTTGAACGGCCTCATCAATTTTTTTTGTATATTGCCTGTTGCTGCTTCATCCTTTGCTGTTAATGTTTGGGCTTAGTCCGCGTCCCGTCAGGGTCGTCGCAACTTTAGCGAATTGATAGAGCCCTACTCCGGCTCATAAACTTCCACGATAGTACTGAGGCTTCCTGGCTGGACCCGAATGTCCGCTCGACTTTCGGGATGATGGTGGTCACCATCAGCGGCGGATTCTGGAAAATGAAAGGCTTTTACCCAAAGCATTAACTCCGACACCTCGCCTTCAACCTTCAACTCTCCTTCGGCCTCGATAGAAATGCAGATAGGGACGCGGTCCTTTACAAGCCTTAAACCTTTAAGCAATACCTGATATGGCTCTGCTGATTCATTGGCATCAGCAGCAATATAGAGTTCGTCCTTTTCCGAAATCAGAAAGTCCGACAACGCAGACGATACCGCACGCATTTCTGAACGTGATGCAGCAATCAGTGGATCAGAACCTTGCGAATAGAAGATGCGCATATCTTTCCTATGGCTCTAACATTATTATCAGTACCACGTTTCTAATAAGAATGAACTTGCGGGAAACGCGTTTTCCCGAGCGCTGTTTGAGACTTTTGGGAATCAGCCGGTTACACACGGCTGCGTTAAGCATTTCTCGCTGTTTGAGGGCGTCAGCCCGAGTTCGAGAAATGCAGCAGCCGCTTGTAACCGGCCCCAAAAGGATCAAGGCGCGAGGGGAAATGTGTTTCCCGCAAGACCACAATCCCGAATATTTTACCCTCCGGGTAAGTCCTCTTGACCGCATCCGCTGTGTTGCCGGCCGCTCGCAGTAGATTTACTACAGCTTCGCGTCCTGCGCCTTGCGGGTGTGGCCAGGCGGCCAAGGGCCAAACCTATCCGGGCTAGCGATTATTCCGCCTGGCACTGATTCCCGGTCTTACTTAAAATAAGCTCCGCCGCCTTTTCCAGGGCTTCCAGGTCCACCCCGCAATCGATCCCGAGGGTATTGAACAGGTAAACCAGGTCCTCGGTGGCGACATTGCCGCGGGCGCCCCTGGCAAATGGACAGCCGCCCAGCCCGCCGGTCGAGGCGTCAAAGATCGAGATGCCGGCGTCCAGGGCCGCCAGCACGTTGGCTACGGCGATCCCCCGGGTATCGTGGCAGTGCAGGACGATTTTATCCAGGCCGAAGCGTTCTTTTACCTTACCCGTCAACTCGTGAACCTGCCCGGGACCTGCAACGCCGACCGTGTCGCTTAAAACGACTTCATAGGCGTTTAAAGAAAGGAACCGTTCGATGATTTTCATCAGCAGCGATTCGTCGATCTTTCCTTCGTCCGGGCACCCGAAAACCATGGATATCAGCCCCCGGATATTCATGCCGTGGGCGGCGGCGGCCCGGGCCACGGTTTCGATGTCCTTTAAAGAGGACGCGACATCCCGGTTGATGTTTTTGCGGTTGAAGGTATCGGAGGGCGAGGTGAACAGGGCAATGGTTTTTACCTGGCATTGAATTGCCCGGGCCAGCTGCTTTTCATTGGGAACCAGGGCCGCCAGACGCATGCCCCGGTCCTCATGAGCGGCAATCAGGGAGTAGAATGCTTCGGCGTCGCCCAGCTGGGGGATCCGGCCGGGACTGACAAAACTGGTCACCTCAAAATCCGTCAGACCGGCGGCCAGGAGCAGGTCAAAGAACTTTTTCTTGTCGGCCGTGGAAATGACCGGCCCGGATACGTTCTGCAGGCCGTCCCGCAAAGAAACGTCAACGATCTTCACCTTCCGGGGCAGCGCGGCCAGCATCTAACCCGTCTCCTCCCCGGAAGTGATAGCCGCCAGTTCCTGGTCCCCTTCCACCTGGACTTTTTTTTCCTCGGAGGCGATGGCCGCCAGCTCCACGTCCCCTTCCACCTGGTCGCCTTCCTTGAAGAATATTTTAGTCAAGCGGCCGTCCCGGTTGGCCCGCAGGGTATGCTCCATCTTCATGGCTTCCAGGATCAGGATCTTATCCCCGGCCTTGACCAGGCTGCCTTCCTCGGCAAAAATCTTGAAGATGATTCCCGGCATCGGGGATTTCAATGATCCGCCGCCGGAAGCGGATTTTTTCGAGCGGCTGACTTCGGGCACCTCGATAAACGCCTCCAGAGGCCCGATGTTGACCTGCACGTTCCGGGAAGACCGGCTGCACCGGACGACATGGTTCCTGTTGTTTTCGGTAATGACCAGTTCCGCCGGGCCCTGTCGTTTTGAAAAATGATATTCCCGGCCGTCGAAATGAAAAGAAAGCCTGTTGCCGTCGGTTTTAACGGCCTCCACCTGGTACCGGTCCCCGTTGATGATCAGTTCGCGTTTCACTTACACGTTCCTGAAGCCCGGGACCATGTCCCAGGCGGTCTGAGCGGTTGCCGCCGCCACTGCCGGCAGGGGCGTTTCTCTTTCATCAAAAAGAAAACCCGCGATGATTAATGCGATCTCGTCACTGGAATAGGCCGCCTTTTTCAGCGCCTGTTCAAATTCGGCAATAAACGACGTAAAGGTGTTGCCGTCGGCAAACGGCGCGGACGCCAGGACCCGTTTTAAAAATTCCCGGTTGGTTTTGACGCCCTGGAAGAGGATATCATCCAGCGCCAGGATGAGGCGGTCCCTGGCTTCCTGCCGGGTGCTGCCGTGGGCGATGAGCTTGGCCAGCATGGGGTCGTACTTGATGGTGACGCTGTTGCCGTCGCGAAAGCCCGAATCCAGGCGGACGCCGTTCATCCGGGAGGACCCGATCTCGCAGATGACGCCGGTGGTCGGCAGGAACTCATTGTCCGGGTCCTCGGCGTAAATCCGGGCCTCGATGGCATGACCGGTCTGGCGGATATCCTCCTGCCGCACCGGCAGGGGATGGCCGGCGGCCACCTCGATCTGCAGGCGGACGAGATCAAACCCGGTCACCATTTCGGTGATGGGATGTTCGACCTGAAGCCGGGTGTTCATTTCCAGAAAATAGAAATTACCCGAGTCGTCATAGATAAACTCCACGGTGCCGGCGCCGACATACCTGATGACCCTGGCCACTTCCACCGCGCTGCCGGTAATGGCCGCTCTTTTTTCCGGGGTCAGGGCGGTTGACGGTGTTTCCTCGATTATTTTCTGGTGGCGCCGCTGGATGGAACACTCCCGTTCAAAAAAGTGGAGATAATTGCCGTGGGTGTCGCCGAATACTTGGACCTCGATATGGCGCGACCGGGGCATGAACTTTTCGATCAGGACGCGGTCATTGGAAAAGGCGTTCTGGGCCTCGCGCTTGGCGCCGTCCAGGGCGTCGGGAAAATCCAGGGGCCCGTGGACCACCCGCATGCCTTTGCCGCCGCCGCCGGCGGTGGCCTTGATCAGGACCGGAAAGCCGATGGCTTCGGCCTGTTCCATGAGGAAGGCGCCGTCCTGAATGTCGCCGTTATACCCGGGGATGACCGGTATGGCCGCCTCGGCCATTCTTTTCTTGGAGGTGATTTTGTCGCCCATGAGCCGCATGGCTTCCGGCGTGGGACCGATAAAGATCAAACCGGCGGCGGTCACCTTTTCACAGAAAACCGGATTTTCGGACAGAAACCCGTAACCGGGATGAATGGCGTCGGCGCCGCATTGCCCGGCAATGGCCAGGATCCTGTCCTGGTGCAAATAGGTGTCAGCCAGGGACCCGCCGCCCAGACAAAAGGCCTCGTCGGACATGAAGGTGTGCGGCAGGGCGGCATCGGCGTCACTGTAGAGCGTCACGCTGGTAATACCCATTTCCCGGCAGGTGTTGATCACCCGTACGGCTATTTCGCCACGATTGGCGATTAAAATTTTTCTTATCATCTTTATAAAAACCCTTTGCGCACAATCAATTTTGCTGCGGCAAAGCCGTTATTCCAGCCAGGATGGTTTACGTTTTTCCAGTAAAGCCGCCATCCCCTCCTGTCCTTCATCCGAGACCCGAAGCTTTGCGATCAAGCCGGTGGTGTATTTCCGCACCGCGGCATCATCACCGTTCTTTCTTAACCGCTCCACTTCGCGGATCAGGGTTTTGGCGTGCCGCTGGGCTTCGGGCGCGGCCTTTAAAAACCCGGCGATGATCTCCTCGCCGCGTTGTTTAAGTTTTTCCTCCGGCACAATTTCATCGACCAGGTTGATCTGTCGGGCGGTCCGCGCGTCAAACCGCTCCCCGGACAGAAACCAGGCCCGGGCGCTGGCCGCCCCGATCTTCTCCATGACATAGGGCGATATCACCGCCGGCACCAGCCCCAGACGGGTCTCGGTAAAGCCGAACAGGGCGCTTTCAACCGCCGCCGCATAATCGCACACCGAGACAAGCCCGGTCCCGCCGCCGAAGGCCGGGCCGTTGATCAGCCCGATGACCGGCACCGGCGACCGGCGGATGGCGGCAAACAGGCCGTCGAGTTTTTCGCTGTCCCGGATGTTTTCGTCCAGGGAATAATCCTTCATGGACTTCATCCAGTTCAGGTCCGCGCCGGCGCAAAAGGACTTGCCCTCGCCGGTCAGGACCATCAGCCGGAGGCGCTCATCCCGGTTGAGCTCATCCACCCGGCCGGTGAGCTCCCGGATGAGTTCATCATTGAAGGCATTATGGATTTCAGGCCGGTTTAAGGCCAGTCGGGCGACGTTGCGCTCGTCGATGTGTTCTTTTACATACTTCATTGTTTCTACATCCTGAAGACGCCAAAGTCGGTTTCCGACAGTCCCGGATTCAAAGAAGCGGCAATCGTCAGCCCCAGGACATCCCGGGTCTGCACCGGATCGATGACGCCGTCATCCCAGAGCCGCGCGCTGCTGTAATAGGCGCTGCCCTTCTTGTCGTACATGTCGATGATCGGCTTCTGAAATTCTCGGATCTGCTCCTCGGTCAGGGGCTCCTTGCCCTCGACAATCAACTGATCGTTTTTAACGGTGGACAGGACGCCGGCCGCCTGCTCCCCGCCCATGACCGATATCTTGGCGTTGGGCCACATCCACAGGAACCGGGGGTTATAGGCCCGGCCGCACATGCCGTAATTGCCGGCCCCGAACGATCCGCCCACCACCAGGGTGTGCTTGGGCACTTTGGCGCAGGAAACCGCGGTGACCATCTTGGCGCCGTCCTTGGCAATGCCGCCGGCTTCATACTTTCTGCCGACCATGAAGCCGGTAATGTTCTGCATGAACAGCAGGGGCGTTTTCCGCTGGCAGCAGAGTTCCACGAAATGGGCGCCCTTCATGGCGCTTTCGGAAAAAAGAATGCCGTTGTTGCCGATGATGCCGACGGTGTAGCCGTAGATCCGGGCAAACCCGCAGACCAGGGTGGAGCCGTATTTTTCCTTGAACTCATGGAACTCCGACCCGTCCACGATCCGGGCGATGATTTCCCGGATGTCATAGGGCGTCCTCGTGTCCTTGGGCAGGATCCCGTATATTTCTCCGATATCGTAGGCCGGCGGCATGATTTTGACCGGCGGGTTCCGGCGGGATCGATAATTCAGGTTTTCAATAATGTTCCGGGTGATGATCAGGGCCTCTTCTTCATCCTCGGCATAATGATCGGCCACCCCGGACCGGGCGGTATGCACTTCGGCCCCGCCCAGATCCTCCGGCGTCACCACCTCGCCGGTGGCGGCTTTGACCAGGGGCGGCCCGCCCAGGAAAATCGTTCCGTTGCCCCTGACAATGACGGTCTCGTCGGACATGGCCGGAACATAGGCCCCGCCGGCGGTGCAGGAACCGAGCACCACGGCGATCTGGGGAATGCCTTCGGAAGACATGACGGCCTGGTTATAAAAGATTCTTCCGAAGTGTTCCTTGTCCGGGAAGACCTCGTCCTGCATGGGCAGAAAAGCCCCGCCCGAATCCACCAGGTAAATGCAGGGCAGCCGGTTCTGCAGGGCGACTTCCTGGGCCCGCAGATGCTTTTTGACCGTCAGGGGGAAATAGGTGCCGCCCTTGATGGTGGCGTCATTGGCCACGAACATGCATTCGACGCCGTGCACCCGGCCGATGCCGGTGACGATGCCGGCGCCCGGCACGTCCGTGTTATAGACTTCATGCGCGGCCAGGGCCGACAGCTCCACAAAGGCAGAGCCGCCGTCAACGATGCGGTCAATCCGTTCCCGGGGCAGAAGCTTGTTGCGCGCCCGGTGCTTGGCGACCATTTTTTCGCTGCCGCCTTTTTTCACCACGGCCAGCTTTTCTTTTAATTCCGCGGCCAGGGCCAGGTTGTATTCCCTGTTTTCCAGATATCGCTTTGAAGATGTATCGACCTGAGAAACGATTTTATCCATCCGCCCGCCTTGTTTTAAAAAATCTCGTTCATATTTTGAATCTGATTCAATGATAAAATGATAAAATCAGGCTGTAGAAATATCAACATAATTATTATTCTGAACTGTCGGGCTATCGGCCTTTAAATTTCGGCGGGCGTTTTTCAAACATGGCCGCCAGGGCCTCCAGGTGATCCTCGGTATGGTGGCAGCGGGCCTGGAAAGCGGCCGACTGATCCAGCAATTCCTGCAACGAGACCTGCTGGCCCATATACAGCAACTTCTTGGCCAGGCGCAGCGCCCCGGGCGGTTTGGCCGCTATTTTGGCAGCGATCTGGTTGGCTTTTACCAGAAGCTGATCGTGGGGCACCAGGTAATTGACCATTCCCATTTCCAGGGCGGTCTGGCCGTCAATCACATCCGCGGTAAAGGTCAGTTCACAGGCCCGGGCCATGCCCACGACCCGGGGCAAAAACCAGGCGCCCCCGTCTCCCGGGATGAGCCCGACGCTCAAAAAGGTCTCACCGAAGCGGGCCTTTTCAGAGGCCACCCGCATATCACACATCAGGGCCAGATCGCATCCCGCGCCGATGGCCGGGCCGTTGACCGCCGCAATGGTGGGGATTTCCACCCGCTGGACGGCCAGAGGGATTCGTTGAACATATTTCTTGTAATTTTCTTCTATCTCGGCCGGCGTCCCGGCAAACATTCCGGTTTTCCGGGCCATCTCCTTGACATTGCCGCCGGCCGAAAAAGCCGGGTCCGCGCCGGTAATGATCAGGGCCATGACGGACATGTCGGCGTTCACCCGTGCCAGGGCATCTTCAAATTCAGCGACCATCTCGGCGCTGGTGATGACATTGCGGCTTTCCGGACGATTGAGCGTGAGGGTGGCCACGCCCTCGCTGATTTCGAACAGAATATTATCGTATTTCATTTTTCCTCTTTCAGGCTGGGAAGAGGCCGCTATCCCTCTTTTTTCCTGCCGATATAGAAGAACCGCTCCATGGGACGATGAAAGGAAGTCCAGACCTGGCCGGGTTCCTGCTCCGAGATGAAGTTTCCAATGCCGGCGAGCTTGGCGTCGATTTCATCGATATGGTTTAAGATCAGGGCTTCCAGGGTTTTGGGCGGCTCGGGCGAGCCGAACTCCCGGCTGCCGTGATGGCTGGCGATCAGGTGCTTGAGCTGCAACGCGGTTTCGGTGGTGACGAACTCGAACTCCTTGAGCTTGTCCTCCAGCATCATGATGCCGCAGACGATGTGGTTGAGCATCCGGCCTTCGTCCGAATAATCGATGGTCCAGTCATAGACGAACTCCCGGGTTTTGCCGATGTCATGGAGCATGGCGCCGGCCACGAGCAGGTCACGGTTCAGACGGTCGCCGTAGTGGCGGCAGACGGCCAGGGCCAGCTCCACCACCGACAGGGTATGTTCGAGCAATCCGCCCAGATAGGCATGGTGCATGTGCTTGGCCGCCGGCGCCCGCTTGAACCGCTCCTCCACGAATTTTCTGTCGTTCCAGAAGTGGCCCAGCAGCGTTTTGATCTCCCCGGAAGCCATATCGTTGGTGATCTGCCGCAGACGGCTGAACTTGGCATTGATGGTTTCCCGGTCCAGGGACGGCAGGAAATCGGCCGGATCGATCTGGGCCTGATCAACGGCGGCCAGATCCTCGATCTTCATCTGGCGGGAGCTCTGGTATTCGTCCACCACGCCGGTGGCGTCCACAAAGACGCCGGACCGGGCCGCGGCGCCGATTTTATCCACGTTGTCCCAGGCCACGGCATTGATGGTCCCGGTCCGGTCGGCCAGGACCAGCCGTAAAAAATCGGAACCGTCTTTTTTCCTGGCCGTGGCGATCGACGAGACGGCAAAGGTCACCTTCTCGACTTTCTCGTTTTTGGCCAGATCGGACACAAACTTTGTTTTCGGCATGATGTTTCCGTTATCAGGGGATATTCTTGATGTTCAGTTCAATTTTTTTAAGCTTTTTGAGCATGTCCTCGTCGGTGGTGTCGCATACCAGGGGGGTGATGGACACATAGTTCCGGCTCAGGGCTTCCCGGTCGGTGCCGCTGTTCTCCATGATCTGGGGGGTGGTGTAGCCGTACCAGTAATAGCCGCCGCCGCGGGGGTCCCGGCGTTTCTCCACCCAGTCCCCGGGAATGGCCATGTCCTGGCGTGTAAACCGGACGCCGGCGATATCCTCCAGGGGCAGGTCCGGTACGTTCACGTTCAGCAGGGTTTTGTGGGAAACGCCCCAGGCCGCCATTTTATCCACCAGATGCCCGGCGACAACGGCGGCGGTCTGGAAATGGGCCGGTCTCCGGCCGGCCGTGGAAACGGCCATGGCCGGCACCCCGTTCAGGCAGGCCTCCCGGGCCGCGGCCACGGTGCCGGAATAGTGGATATTGACGCCGTCGTTCACGCCGGCGTTGATGCCGGAGATCACCAGGTCCGGCTTGGTTTCCAGCAGCTTGAGCAGGGCCAGTTTCATGCAGTCGGCCGGCTTGCCGAACACCGCGTACCAGCGGCTGTTGTCGGCGCCGGGAACCTTTCTCACCCGCAGTGGCTCGTGAATGGAGATGCTGTGCCCGGCGGCGCTGCGCTCGAACGCGGGCGCTACCACCTTCACCTCGTGCTTCCGGGACAATTCCCGGTAGAGGGCCGCCAGTCCCGGGGCATCAACGCCGTCATCATTGGTCAGCACAATATTCATCGTCGCGTTGCCTTCAGCCGATTTTTGCCGGCGGTTTCCAGCCGCCGAAAATTTCTTCAATCATGGCCGCGGCGGCCAGGGTCAGATGGTCGTTCCAGCGGGCGGCCACGATCTGAACGCTCACGGGCAGACCGCCTTCATTATAATATACCGGCACCACCGTCGACGGAAACCCCATGACGTTGAACAGGCCGGAGTACCCGATGCCGAGCAGATCCGCCCAGACATAACCGTGCTTGGGTGCCGGCGTGGAAAACACCGGGCAGATGAGCACGCCATTGTCACCCAGCCGCTCTTCGATGCGGCGGCGCAGGTCATCGCCCAGGGCGATCATTTTACGGTTGCGGCCGGCGAAAAGCTGCCCCGGTTTCTCCACCAGGGAAGTGGCCAGGCCGGGCAGGGTGATTTTCCCCTGGCGGAGAATGAAGAGGAGGGTCTCCTTCATCAGGGAAATGGCTTCCCCGTCGCCCATGATCTCGACAAAGGGATGCGGGTTCTGGCTCATGCCGGCCTGCCAGATCTCCAGGGACCGGTTTACTCCGGCCGGCCGCCAGTATTCCACGGCCAGTCCTTCGTGGTGAAGGGCGCCGGCGCACATGTCCACCGCCCGCCGCACATCGGCGTTGACCCGGGCCATGCCGTTGGATTCAAAATAGAAGACCCGCAGTTTTTTCCGGTCAACGCTTTCCGGCGAAACCGGCCCGTGGTCCTCGACGATGGTGTCTTTGCCGTCCGGCCCCTGTACCAGATTCATCAGGGGGGCCAGGTCGGCCACCCGCCGGGCCATGGGGCCGAAGGTACAGTACCAGGCGATGGGACCGTGGGCTTCCGGCCAGTGTCCGTAGCCGGGCACGCGGCCGCCGGTGGGCTTGTGGCCGGGAACGCCGTTGAAGGCAGCCGGGTAGCGGATGGAGCCGCCCACGTCGCTGCCCATGCCGAACGGTGAGGCGCCGGAGCCGACAATCGCCCCCTCCCCGCCGGAAGAACCGCCCACACCCCGGGAAAGATCGTAGGGGTTTCGGGTCCGGCCATAAACGTAGTTGTATGTTTCCACCCACATGGCCGCTTCCGGCACGTTGGTCTTGCCCATGATGATGGCCCCGGATTTTCTGATCCGCTCCACCACGGTGGCGTCAAAATCCGGAATTTTGTGCCGCCGTTTCCACAGGCCGCCGGCCCAGGGCAGTCCGGCCATGGCATAGGTGTCCTTGATGGTGCAGGGCACGCCAAAATAAGGCGGCAGGTCTTCCTTTTTTGCTTCGGTCAGCGTCTGTTCGGCCGCTTTGGCTTCCTTCCGGGCCTCTTCAAAGAGAGGTACCACCACGGCGTTGATTTTGGGATTCACCTCTTCCATTCTGGCCAGGTGAATGTCCATGACCTCCACCGGAGAAATTTCTTTTTCCCGGATCTTGTTTGCGATGGCGAGTCCGGACATGGTGATCAGTTCGTTCATTTTGCCTCCGTATAAAAATTGCCTTCCGACCCGATGACGGCGCGATTCGTGCCGGAATTTCAATTGAATTGCCGGGACCGATACCCTGTATATAATGCTTCTGAAATTCTTACCAGATAAACCTGACGAATTCAAACGGGATGGCTTTGCCATCACGTTTTTACCTGATGCAACCGTAAACGCCACATTTCCTTGCCATTTCGAGCGTAGCGAGAAATCTCGCAAAAACAACTTCTTGAAAAAACGGGATTTCTCCCTTCGGTCGAAATGACAAGGGGGTCAGGAGGAGGCGACGCAGGCGTATTGTAATACGTCGAGGAGCCGACGACGCAGCCAACACCGCGAGCGCTTTGATTTGGAATTGGTATCAGGACCGGATGGCCAAAACCGTCCCCAGCCCCACGCACCAGAGGTTGATGGCCGCCATGCTGATCAACTCGTCGGTGCCCAGGCCGTAAATGCCGTTCTGGAGGTTGAAGGAGATGTCGATCACGCCCAGAAACAGCAGGCCGCCGGCGCAGATCCGGGAAAGGGTCAGGCCCGCGGGGCGGCCGCGCAGGGTCAGCACGCCGGCAACAATCAGGCCCAGGGCCAGCAGGGCGTCCGGCGGCGGGAAGGAGCGCTCGAAGGCCAGGTAGCAGGCCGGCGCGTTTTCCGGGACCAGGTTGACGGAGAAAAAGGCGATCCAGAACAGGATAATACCGGCGCCGGTCAGGATCATCAGCCAGGATATGACGACAGCGGATCGTTGCATGCGAAAGTCTCCTTATTTTGCGGATGATTGATGGATGCGGGCGATGGTGCGGTTCATGATCCACTCCACCAGGCCCGGGGCCAGCCGCTTGACCAGCACCGACAGGCGGGCGTCAAAGCCCGGGATGATCAGAAACTGCTTTTTCGCCATGCCGCGCATCAGGGCCAGCGCCACGGTTTCGGCCGGAATGGTGCGGGCGTTGGCGGAAATGGCCCGGGTCTCGGCCGGCTTGGTGACGTTCTCGGCTTCCAGGCCGGGGGTGTCCGTGTCCGGCGGGCAGAGCACCGACACGGTGATGCCCCTGGGCTTGAGCTCCGCCCGCAGGGCCTCGGAAAAACCGATCACGGCGAACTTGGAGGCGCTGTAGTCGGTGTAGCCGAACACGCCGATCAGGCCGGCCACCGAGGAGACGTTGACGATATAGCCGCCCGGTTTCATGTGGGGCAGGGCCGCGGCAATGGCGTGGCGCGTGCCGTAGAGATTGAGTTTCATGGTGGCGTCGAACTGTTCGGCGTTTATCTTTTCAAAATAATTCGGCCTGGCCTGGCCGGCGCTATTAATAAGGATGTCGGGCGGGCCGAATTGCTCGACGTTTCTCCAGAACGTCGGCAAAACCACGGCCACATTCGTCACATCCAGGGCATGCCAGGCAACGTTCTGCTTTTCGTCCCGCCGGGCAGCCCGGATTTTTTCGGCCGCCTGGCGCAGGCGGTCTTCGTCCCGGGCGAAAATCAGCACATGGGCGCCGGCCGCGGCCGCCTGTTCGGCCATAGCCAAACCGATGCCGCTGGAGCCGCCGGTGATGTACACGTTCTTGCCGTCAAACAGGTCTGAACTTTTTATCATGTCACACGTCCCCTATTTACTTTTAAGGGTTTTCCGATCCAGGGTCAGCAGCCAGTCCAGGGTCCGCCGCAGGCCTTCCGGGTATGACACCGGCGGCCGCCAATCCAGCTCCCGGGCGGCCTTGTCGATGGAAAACCGCAGCCGGGACCCCAGGTTCTTGACCGTGTAGGTGGTCAGCAGCGGCCGGGAAGTCCGGCCGGTCAGCTTCCAGAAGGCCTCCATGACCGCGGCCGCGGCATAGGCGGCGGCGTACGGGATGTGCCGGCGCGGCGGCCGCGCGCCAAGGGCCTCGGCGATGGCGGCGCAGAAGGACTGCAGGGTGGTCGACTCCCCGTCATGAACCAGGTAGCCGTTGCCCACGGCCCGGTCGTCCACGGCGATGCGCGTCAGCAGGTCCACCAGGTTGTCGATGTAGGCCGGCCAGACCAGGACGTCTTTGCGCCAGAAGACCATCTCGTTGTTTAAAATGGCGTCGGCCAGCAGGGGCACGAAGGTCCGGTCTCCCGGGCCGAAGACCCAGCAGGGGTAGACCATGGTGACCGGCAGGCCTTTCTCGCGATGATAGCGCCAGGCGACTTCCTCGGCCTGGATTTTAAAATCCGGGTAGGGTTCGCCCCAGGGCGAAAGCGGGCTTTCTTCGGTCAGGACCGTCGATTCATCCAGGCCGAAGACGTCGTTGGTGCTGAGTTTCACCAGCCGTTTTACCCCGGCGGCCAGGGCCGCCCGGCACACATTCTCAGTGCCGCCCACCGTGACCTCGGCAAACAGTTTCTTCGGCGCCCAGTCGGTCACCACCGCGGCGCAGTGATAGACGATGTCGGCCCCGGCCATGCTTCTGGCCACGGCATCGCCGTCGCGGATATCTCCGCTAAAAACCTCGACCCCGGCCCGGCGCAGGTCCTCGGCGCCCGGATCGCCGGCCAGGGTCAGGGCCCGGACCGCGTGCCCGGCGGCAAGAGAGGACTGAACCAGATGACCGCCGATAAACCCCGTTGCTCCGGTAACATAAATGGTCGTCATGGTCTTCCTTACGATTTAGAAGATTTTATCCCGTCTGTTGATTCTCTATCATTATTCATGATGTTTTATTAAGCTTATCCTTTTTCCGGGGCCATGTTTTCTTGCCCGTCATTCCGGCCCCCGACCCGGAATCCAGATACGAGAAAAAAAATTGTGAAAATCGGATTAGGGAATTTTTACCATACCGGAAACCGATTCAAAAATCCAGAAGGGGGTGGACGCTCCGAAAAACCGTGCCGGAAGATGACATGGTGCGGTATGGTTTGATGCGGCCCGCTCAGTGATCGGGGGCCACCGCTCCCAACCCGCAATTATTACAAATTAGGATTGACATTCCTAATTTGTAAATATATCCTGGTCCATATTTATCCGGGGAGAAAAAATGATAGATCGGGCTCTGGGCAAAAAAATCGTATCCATGGCAAAAAAGTTTCCGGTGGTTTCCCTGACAGGGCCGCGGCAATCCGGAAAGACAACACTGGCGCGGGCTCTGTTTCCGCAATACGCGTACGTTAATCTTGAGAACCTGAATGACCGTGCCGCCGCGCAAGAAGATCCTGTCCGGTTTCTGAAGGCCTTTGCTGAAAAAGGGGTCGTTATTGATGAAGCGCAGAAACTGCCCGAACTGTTTTCCTATCTCCAGGTGGTGGCGGATGAATCCGGAAAGATGGGCCGGTTTATCCTGACCGGTTCGCAAAATTTTCTTCTGCTTGAAAACATTTCCCAGTCGCTGGCAGGCCGGGTGGCGGTGTTTCACCTGATGCCTTTTGGCTTGAAGGAACTGGATCAGGCCGGACTTTTGACATCCGAGGTGGACAATCTCCTTTTTGCCGGGACCTATCCCGTTCTTTATGACCGGCAGGTGGCGGCGCCGGATTACTATCCGTCCTATATTCAGACCTACATCGAGCGGGATGTCCGGAGCATCAAAAATATCGGCGACCTGGCCGCGTTTCAGCGATGTGTAAGGCTGTGCGCGGGACGGACCGGCCAGTTGCTGAATCTTTCCAGCCTGGGCGATGAACTGGGCATCAATTATAAAACGGTCAGTTCATGGATATCTATTCTGGAGGCCAGTTTTATCGTTTTTCTGCTCAAGCCTCATTACAAGAATTTCAATAAGCGCGTCGTCAAACAATCCAAGCTCTATTTTTTCGACACGGGGCTGTTGTGCTCTTTGCTGGATATCCAATCCCCCGATCAACTTCGTTCCCACTATCTGAGAGGCAGCATATTTGAAACCTTTGTCGTGGCGGAATACGTCAAGCACCGGTTTCATTCCGGCGCCCGATCAAACGCCTTTTTCTGGCGGGACAGCACCGGGCATGAGATTGACCTGCTGATTGAGGAGGGGAACACGTTCCGGGCGGTTGAGATCAAGTCCGGAGAAACGCTGGCCTCCGACTTTTTCAAAGGGCTGGACTTTTTCAGCAGGATATCCGGCCTGACGGCGGACAACTGTTTTCTGATATACGGTGGGGCAAAGGGGTATGACCGGGCTTCCGGCCGGGTCCTCGGCTGGAAGGACATGCCGCGGATTTTTTCATGACACGGCTCGCATCTTATAACATTTTTATGCCGGCGCTGACATCTGCCTGAGGATAAAGCCGGCGATCTCCTTTATGCCCTGTTTGCTCTCCGGGACGAAATCGGCAAAAAGGGTGAACACATGGGGCAGATCGTGCCAGATTTTCAATTCCACTTCGACGCCCGCTTTTTTCGCGCTTTCCGCTGTCAGCAGGGAGTCGTTCATCAGCAGTTCCGCGTCCGACGTCTGGATAAACAGCGGCGGCAGGCCCTGATAGTCCCCGAAGGCCGGGGAAAGGTCCGGGTCATAGGGGTCCCGGCCGGTGGTCAGATACGCCTCCGTCTTCTTTAAAAGTCTGGGATGAAACATGTCGCTTTTGCGGGCGTTGGAAATGAAAGTGGGGCTGGTTCCGCTTAAATCCGCGAACGGAGAAAGGCAGAAGGCGGCCCGGGGAAGGGGAATGCCCCTGTCTTTAAGGGCCAGCAGAGTCAGCAGCGTCAATCCGCCGCCGGCCGAGTCTCCGCCGATAAAGAGGTCGGCGGGCGCGATGCCCTGGTCCATCAGCCAGCGGTAGGCGCTGACCGCGTCTTCGCGGCAGTCGGCCATGGTGTATTCCGGCACCATGCGATAATCCAGGCTCAGCACCCGGGTTCCGGTTTCCCGGGAAAGGCGCCAGGTGAGGGGCCGGTGGGTGACCGGGGAGCAGAAGAAATAACCGCCGCCATGCAGATAAAGAATCACCTTGTTCCGGTCAACGGCGTCGCCGCAGATGACCCATTCTCCGGGAACGCCGCCGGCTGCCGTCTTTTCGATGGAGACGTGGCCGGGCACCCGGTCGATCAGCCGGACGCCGGCATCCACGATTTTTCTCAAGCCGATCATCACGCCGGGATTCATGGGCATGATGGCCTGGGGCGGCTTGAGGCCGTATTTGAGAACAAAGTTTAATATCTTCGCGTTGCGGCTCAACATGGGTTTCACTCCTGCTTTATTTCGGGTTTTCTGGAAGATTGCGTGTCCATGAGTTCTCTGGGATCGATTTCTCCGCCGGACTCAAAGGGGATGCTGGTAAACCAGGTATTGCCCAGGTCCAGGCTGCCTTTGACGGCATAGGTCCAGCGTTCGTCCGGGGCGTCGCTGTTGGCGCTTTCCACCATCCGCCGGGCCGCGCCGAACAGGTCCAGCAGGGAGGCATAGATCGTGACCGAGACGACGCCGCTGCCGTAAGCCGGGACCTCTGTTTGCGGACCGGCCACGCCTCTGGCCAGGTGACGGCCGTTGAAAGCCAGCTCGCAGTCGACGCCCTGGATGTCCAGTGGCGTTTTGTTGGGGTTGATAACGCGCAGGTCCACCTCGAAGACGGCCTCCAGTCCTTTGATTTCCGCGGCCCGGAGCCCCGCCAGTTTGATTTCCGGGGTCTTCATGCCGGACAGGGTGGCGCAGCCGGCAAGGCAGAGGACCATGGTGGCCATAAAGCCGGCGATTATTCGGAAGCATGGTGAAGAGATATTCATGAGATTGATCATCACCTCAAGGGGTGAATTTGTCAAAAAATATTTGCTGAATCTTGCCAGTTATCATAAGCCTTCTTATATTTTAAAAAAAAGCTGGTGCGTGTGGCGGCGGAACTTTAAATAAGGAATTGAAAACATGGGTAATCAGATTCGAACCACCCTGTTGCTGGCGCTGATGACGGTGCTGATCATGGTGATCGGTCAGCTTCTGGGCGGACGCCAGGGCATGATGATCGCGTTCGTGTTCGCGGCGGGCATGAATTTTATCAGTTACTGGTATTCGGATAAAATCGTCCTGCGCATGTACAATGCCCGGGAAGTCACGGTCACCGACGCGCCTGAGATTTACGGGATTGTGGAAGGACTGGCCCGTCAGGCCGGTCTGCCCATGCCGAAAGTCTATATTATTCCCCAGGATTCACCCAACGCATTTGCCACGGGAAGGAACCCGGAGCACGCGGTGGTGGCGGTTACCGAAGGACTGCTGCGGCTGATGAACCGGGACGAACTGGCCGGCGTTCTGGCCCATGAACTGGCCCACGTCAAAAACCGCGACATCCTCATCGGCTCCATTGCCGCCACCATGGCCGGCGCCATCATGATGATCGCCAACATGGCCCGGTGGTCGGCGATATTCGGCGGCGGGCGGGACGACGAGGAGGGCGGCATGAGCGGCCTGGGCTTGATCATCATGTCTTTTCTGGCGCCGCTGGCGGCGGTCCTGATTCAAACCGCCATCTCCCGCTCCCGGGAGTATCTGGCCGATGCTTCCGGCGCCTCGTTCGCGGGCAGCAGCACCGGCCTGGCCAGCGCCCTGGCCAAGATCGGATCCTATTCCGGCCGTCTGCCCATGAACGCCAATCCCTCCACGGCCCACATGTTCATCGTCAACCCCCTCTCCGGCGGCAGCCTGCTCAGCCTTTTTTCTACGCATCCGCCACTGGAGGACCGGATCGCCCGCCTGCGGGGAGCCTCCCCGACCGGTCGGCCTTCCGGCCGAAACGACAGCGGCGGGGGCGTGAATTATGAGAAGGGTAAGGCCTTCTGGGACAACCTCTCCTGATCATCTTACGGAAACCATTGACTTGTGATCAAAAGTATGATTAAAAAAGGATAATTTCCACAGCAAAACAAACCATTACACATAAGGTCAGAGCCCGCGTAAGCGGAGGATGACAAGAGACGGGTCTTTAGATGAAAAGGCTGTCGATCTGTCAGAAAAGAATCGGTTTTCGCCGGATTTCTCTGGAGCAAAGAGAGTCCGGCTTTTTTATCGGTAAATACAGAATAAGGAGCACGCCATGAAACATCCCCAGAAACTTTTTAACGCGCTTCGTTTTGCCGGGCTGCTGTCAGTCATTGTGCTCGGACTGGTTTCCATCATCGGCACCGGAGGCGGCGGTGGCTCGTCTCACAACAACAATAATCAGTTAAATACGTATTATCTTGACAGCGACGGGGATGGATACGGCGATCCGGATGTCACCACGGAAAGCGCCTCCCGGCCCCAGGGGTATGTGACCGATGACACGGACTGCGATGACGCGGACGCGGCCGTTCATCCCGGCGCGACGGAAGTCTGTGGTGACGCCAGGGATAATGATTGCAACGGCCAGATCGACGAAGGTTGTTCCACCGGCGGGCCGTGGGTTCCCGACACCGGTCAGACCACCTGCTATGATCTGTCCGGCAATGCCTACAACCGCTGCCCGTACGAAGGAGACGAGTTTTACGGTCAGGATGCCTGCTACGATATCAACGAACCTTCCTATACCAAGCTCGACGCCGGCGGCAACGTCCTGTCTTCCCGGGCCACCTCCTGGTCCATGGTCAGGGACAACGTCACCGGGCTGATCTGGGAGACCAAAACCAATGACGGCGGCATTCATGACAAGGACAACGCGTATACCTGGCATGATGCCGAGGATGTCTTTATCGCCCAGTTGAATGCCGACGGTTTCGGCGGTTACACGGACTGGCGGCTGCCCACCCTGGAGGAACTCCGTTCTATTGTCAATTACGGTGATTTTATTCCCAGCGTTGACAGCTATTATTTTCCGCTGATCATGGCCGACATGTCGTCCCGGCACTGGACGGCTTCGCCGGCGGCCTTTGACACGAATTTTGCCTGGCGCCTTTATTTTTATAACGGTGTCGATGATGCTACCAATAAAGGTGATCAGTGGAGCGCGATCGCGGTGCGCGGACGGCAGTCCGGGGCATGGGACAACCTGGCCAGCAACAGCAACGGCACGGTTACGGACGATAACACCGGCCTGGTGTGGCTGCAGCGGACCGCCGATGTGAACAACGACGGTATGATTGACGACCGGGATCAGTTGAACTGGCAGGAAGCCCTGGCCTGGTGCGAAAGTCTGGTCTATGCCGGACACGATGACTGGCGGCTGCCGACCATCAAGGAACTGGCCACCATCGTGGATTTGAGCAGGCAGAACCCGGCTATTGACACCGGCTATTTCCCGGATACGGTGGCTTCCGGATACTGGACGTCTACCTCGGCCAGTCAGCTTCCGGGATGCGCCTGGAAGATTGACTTCGCCTATGGAAACAGCACCTACTTCGGGGAAAGCGGCGACCTGTTTGAATACTCCAAGTCGAGTGAGTTTTATGTCCGTCCGGTCCGTGGCGGGGAGTAATGACGACGCTGTTCTCTGACGGGATCGGGACGGATCTCTTAAAATCGGTTCCGGCCCTCGGTCGGCTGAAGAAACATTGTCCGGCCTATATCGCCAAGGCCGAGCAGGCCCAGGCCGTGGCCCGCCGTTTCGCCCGGCAGGAGATGCTGCCGGTTGTATTGCCGACGGACCGGAAATGCGCCGAAGATCCGAGCTTTTTTGACTGGGACCTCTGGCGCAAGGCCAATGATTTGAAGCTGACCATTGCCGCGATTCCCGAGCGGCTGGGCGGTCTGGGCTGGCATGCCCTGGCCAATGCCGTCATGGTCGAGGAGCTGTCCTGCGCCTGCCTGGCTTCGGCCAGCAACATCGCCTTTAACACCTTCGGCCTGCTGGGCGCCATGGTGGAGTGCCGGACCGGCACCATTCTGAAGATCATCCGCCGGATGGTGAACGCCCAGAAAAAGGGAGAGCCCCTGTTCTGGTCCTGGGCCATTACCGAGCCCTCCGCCGGCACCGACATGGAGGAAGGCGAGGCCATGGCGGCCATGCGGCCGTCCACTTCCGCGCGCAAGGTGGCCGGCGGCTACGTCATCAACGGCACCAAGTGCTTTATCACCAACGGCAGCCTGGCCCATTTCGTGCTGGCCAATATTCCCGTCGATCCCGCCGCTCCCCGCGACACCATGGCCACCTTCCTGATCCCCGCCGATGCCAAGGGTTTTTCCGTGGGCCGGGTGGAACGAAAGTGCGGGCAGAAGGCCAGCCAGACCGCGGAATTGTTTTTCAATGATATTTTCGTGCCGGAAGAAAACATGTGGGAGCCGCCCGGCCGCGGGCTGCGCCACACCCGGGAAATCCTTTCCATCACCCGGGGATACATCGGTATGGCCGGGGTGGGCCTGGCCCGGGGCGCCCTGGAGCGCTGCCTGGCCTACGCTGCCGGAAAAAAGGTCCGCGGCCATCGCCTGATCGACGAGGAGTGGGTGCAATTCATCATCGCCGACACGCTCAAGGACATCGCCGCGGCCAGAAACGCCTGTTATAATTTCGCCGTGGCCCTGGATACCCGGCATGCCTGGCAGTTGTTTGAAGCCCCGCCGGTCAAGCTGTCTCTGAACCTGCTTCCCGGGCGTCTGCTGCTCTCCGAGCCGGTGGCCGCCCTGGCCGGAACGCCCTTTCTGGATCGGGCCGGGACTTATCTTAAAAACCGGCTGGTCAGCGACGAAACGGTGGAAGCGTTTGTCGCCCACGGATCGGCGGTCAAGGTGACGGGAACCGACCTGGCCGTTAAGACCGCCTCCCGGATGCTGGATATAGTGGGGCTCGAGGGCATGGATCACCGCTGCGGCCTGGAAAAGTGCTTCCGGGATGCCAAGATTACCCAGATCTATGAGGGCAGCAATCAGGCCAACCGCATTGACCTGTTTAACTTTGAAATTGGCCGGTTTTTATGACGCGGACAACCGACAGCGAAAAACCGCCCGGGGCGGGGAGTGTTTACGCGGAAATTATCAGCGAGTGCGACCGGTTCGCCAGAAAAGAACTGCGGCCCTGCGTTCTGGACGCCGATCTTTCGCCGGACCCGGAGGTCGCCCGGGGGCTGTGGCGCAAATCCCTCGAACTGGATCTGCCCGGCCTGCTGGTGTCCGAGTCCCGCGGCGGGGCCGGCATGAATCCGCTGACCGGCGCCATGGTCCTGGACCGGCTGGCCATGGAATGCGCCGGGTTTGCTTCCATTTTCGCCTTTCATTATGCCGCCTGCGCCGCGGCCATGGCGGCCGGATCCGGGAACTTTTTTCCATCTCCGGCCGGCGCCACAGACGACCCCATTCCAGTGGCGGCCCTCTGCCTGCCGTCGGACCCGGAAGACATGCCTTTTGCCGTGACGGAGAAAAACGGCCGTCGGGTGATCAACGGCAGCGGCAGGCCCATGGGAAACGCGGGCCTGGCGAAAACGGTCATTGTCTTTGCCGGCAGGAACGGCAACCCCGGCGATCCGGTGGCTGTCCGGATCGATCCGTCCGCGGCCGGCGTGTCCACGGGCGAGCCGCTGCATCTGCCGGGCCTGAAGATGAACACCTTTGCCGCTCTGGCGCTTGATGACGTCCCGGTTGAGGACCAGGCCGTTCTGGCGGCGGGGGACGCGGCCGGAAAAATGATGAAGGCCGCCGCCAAGGCCTTTTACGCTTTTGCCGCGGCCATGGCCATGGGCTGCGCCCGGTCGGCTTTGCACAAGGCCAAAGTCTATGCCGGCCAGCGCTACCAGTTTAAAAAAATGATCATCCAGCATCAGGAGATTCAGCGCCTGCTGGGCGACATGAGCCTGAAGCTGAACATGGGAACGGCCGGATACCTGGATCTGCTGGACACTGAAAGATGGCGGCCGTTATTTCTCTCGCCGGACGCCTCGCTGGTCAAGGCCTTCTGCACCGACGCGGCCCTGGATGTCCTGATGGACGCTATTCAGATTCACGGCGGGTACGGCTACATGCACGAGTATGGCCTGGAAAAAGGCATGCGGGACGTCAAAGTGCTGCAGGTGCTGGGGGAAACCAATCCCTATCTGCTGGTGCGCCATATTGCCGACGGTCTGTGAAGGATCTAATAACCAAGAATGTCTCTGAACTCACGACACGGGGGAAAATGATGAAAAAAATGATGATGACGGCGGTTATCGGGGTGGTCCTGATGATTTTGGCGGTCGGATGCGGCGGCAAGTACGCGGACGTCATAAAAGTCAACCGGGAGTTTGTCAAACTGATGCAGACTTACGTGGATGATATGGCCGGCGCGGGCAGCGCCGCGGACGCCGCCGGGGCCGTCAACCGGTTGGCCGACGGCATGGAAAAGCTGGTGCCGCAAATGAAGGCGATGCGTGACAAATACCCGGAACTGCAGAACCCGGAAAACCTGCCGGAAGAAATAAAAGCCACCGAGAAGGAGATGGAGGAGGTCGGCCGCAAGTTCGGAGAGGCCTTCATGAAAATCATGGCTTATATGGAAAGCAAGGAAGTGCAGGAGGCCCAGGCCCGCCTGACGTCGGTCATGCGCTCCATGGGCCAGTAACGAGATTATTCCGGCATTTGATCATAGTAGTACAGCATGGCATCCGAGCGGGTGAAAATGCCGATCAGTTTATTGTTTTTGATGACCGGCAGCCGGCCCACGTCATGTTTGACCAGCAGCCGGGCCGCCTTGGGAACCGTCATTTCCGGCGGGGCGGTGATAATGCTGGTGGCCATGAACGATTTGACCGGGGCCTGCCACTGAGAGTTTTTTTTGATCTTGTTGACGTCCCGGATGGAAATGATACCCACCAGGTCTTCGCCCTCCAGCACCGGCATGCCCGACACTTTTTCCTTTTTTAAAAGGGCGGCCGCTTCTTTCATGGTGGCCGAAGCCTCGATGGTTTTTACCGGAAAGGACATGAGATCACCGATGTGGATGGATGACCGCTGATTGTCCCGGATCAGCTCCAGGATCCACTGCTTGACGCCCCCGGTGCCGACGTCCTTTAACATGGCCGAGGCCGCCGCCGGGTGCCCGCCGCCGCCCATGATCCGCATGATCTTGCCCACGTCCAAAGCGTCCACGCCGCTTCTGGCGATGACGACGCAGCGCTTTTTTTCCGGATCGTTGAATATGCCGAAGGCGGCATCCACGTTGAGGATGTCCCGGTACATATGCACCACCAGCGACAGCCCCTGGGTATGCCCTTTCAGATCCATTTCACAGATACTGATGCGGTGTCCGTCGATATTGATCCGTTCCGCGTGCCGGAGCATCTCAAAGAGGACTTCTTTCTGGCGAACGCCGTAAACCGGACGCAAAAAATTTCCCAAAACGTTCAGATCGGCCTTGTTGTCCAGCAGATAGGCCACGGCCCGGGCGTCCCGGACCGTGGTGGACGGGAAAGACAGGTTACCCGTGTCCTCGTATATTCCGGCCAGAAAAAGAGTGGCCTGGATGGGCGTCAGTTCGACGCCGCCGGATTCAAACCGTTCAGCGAACAGGGTGGTGCAGGCGCCCACGGACTCCTGAACGACCATACTGGCGGTAATGTCGGAGGCGACGGCGTGATGATCCCAGACGTGAACCTCCAGATCTTTTTTTTTGGCCAGGCTGTTCATGCGGTCCAGCCGTTTCCACTGGTTGGTGTCCACGACAATCAGGCGGGTGACCGCCTCCGGGTCCATGTCGCCGGGCGCGCTGACCTTAAACACATCCTTATGCAGGGAGAGGAATGCCTGGACATTGGCGTTGATCCGGGTGGGAATCACCATCATGGCACCCGGGTAGTGAACCCCGGCCGCGATCAATGAGGCGACGGCGTCAAAGTCGCTGGTGTTGTGAGTGGTGATGACATCCATAGAGAAGAAAGTGATTCAGGGGTGCGGGGTTTAAAGGGAAGAAAACAGCGGCGTGATCGGCGTTCGGCTCAGCGACCGTTTTCCGGGTCCGGTGCGCCGGTGTATGACCAGCGTCCCCGAACGGCATCGAACATGATGTTTTCTTTAACGATATCATGTTTTAAATCGTCGATCCGATCCTGTCCGGCCTTGATGGCGTTCAGCCATTCGGCCATCACTTTAAACAGACTTTCGTTCGCCTTGGCCGCCCGAAAATCGCCGTTGGCATCAGCCAGATAAACCCATTCGGCGGTTTTGCGCATCCACATGTAAGGGTGCCCGTTTTTGGAAGCCATGTAGATCTGCTGACCGTTTTCCGGATAATATTTCAACCAGAATTGCTGCAGGTTCATCCAAACATCTCTCCTTGTAGATTGATCCGTACCGTATAAGAAAAATCAGTATAAATTATTTTATTATTTGTTTCAAGCAGTTTCGTAATGGGGTTGGGCGCGATCGCACGGCCTTAGAGCCCGGCTGGCGGGCAGCAAAGACGTTACCGGACCGTCACTGTTTCCGGCAGTCTCCGGGCTATGATATCCGCAGCCTGCTCCACCATTTCTTCTACGACCCGGGCAGCGGGTTTGATGTCATGGATCAGCCCGGATACCTGGCCGGCAAAGCCGCTGACGCAGTCATCGTGACCGGAGCGGATGAATCCCGCCAGCAGGGCCGAGGCCAGCAGCACCTGGAAGGGAAAGGGCAGGGTTGGCAGGCCGGAAGCGTCCCAGAGTTCGTGGAAGCGGGTGACGTTGGCCCGGGAGGTTTTGCCCGTGAACAGCTTGCTGACCCGGGTGTCCTCGTCGGTCGACGAAAGGATGCGTTGCTTGCACAGGGCCATGGCGCCGCCTTCGTCAGTGGCCAGAAAGCGCGTGCCGACCCAGACGCCGATGCAGCCCATGGCCAGGGCCGCGGCCAGCCCCCGGCCGTCGCCGATCCCGCCCGCGGCCAGCACCGGTACCGGGTAGGCCGCGTCAATGGCCTGGGGCAGCAGGGCCATGGTTCCTACCCGGCCGGTGTGACCGCCGCCTTCATGTCCCTGAGCCACCACCAGGTCAACCCCCGAGCGGGCGATGCGGCCGGCGTTCTTGGCGTTGCCCACCACGCCCAGGACCTTCATGCCGGCGGCGTGGGCCTCCTTGACCATGAACCCGGGGTCGCCCAGGCCGGCGGCAAACAGGGGGACTTTTTCCTCGATACATATGGCCACGGCCGCCTGGGGGTTCATGGTGGCGGTGTCCGTGGGCACCTTGATGTCGTCTAAAGGCGGGAAACCCATCTCATCGGCGATTTTTCGGTACCACTTGAGGTGCTCCGGGGGCAGCATGTCAATCACCTGGGCCAGGGAAAGTGAGCCGCCGCCGGCCATGCCCGCGCCGGGCAGGTTTTTGGGCAGGAGCAGGTCCACGCCAAAGGGCTTGTTGGTTCTGGAGCGGATGTCGCGGATGGCGGCCCGCAGTTGATCCAGGGTGAAGCCGGCGCCGCCCAGGACACCCAGGCCGCCGGCCTCGGAAACTGCCACCACCAGTTCCACCGGCGCGCCGTTGGGTTCGCCGATCAGGGTCGGGCCCATGCCGGCGCTGATAATCGGGTATTCAATATTCAGCAGGTCACACAGGGGGGTGCGCAGGATTCGTCTGGCCATCCTTTTTTCCTTAAATAATGAATTGAGCGAAAACGTCTTTCAATCCGTATCCGTTTGGCCCTTAACCACGTAACACGTAACACTTAACCACTTAAAATATTATATTGCAACCGGTCCAATCGAATCGGTTCTATTTTTTATAACGCATTGGACGCAACCCGCCTTTTTCTATATAGCCGCAAACTGTTTCCGACCACAAACAGGCTGCTGGCGGCCATGGCCAGGGCCGCCATGATGGGATGCAGGTGCCGCAGGAAGTCCGGCGCCATGGCCAGGGGGTAAAGCGCCCCGGCCGCCACCGGGATCAGCACAACGTTATAACCGAAAGCCCAGAACAGGTTCTGCCGGATGGTGGTCATGGTCTCCCGGCTGAGGGCCAGGGCCCGGAGAACGCCTTCCAGGCTGCCGCCGGATAGAATCACGTCGGCCGCCTCCATGGCCACGTCCGTGCCGGTGCCGATGGCGATGCCCGCGTCCGCATGGGCCAGGGCCGGAGCGTCATTGATGCCGTCGCCGACCATGGCTGTTTTTGCTCCCTCCTGCCGCAGCCGCTGGATTTCGCCGGCTTTTTCTTCAGGCCGGATGTCGGCCAGGACCCGGTCGATGCCCGCAGCCATTGCTATCTGCCCGGCGGTCTGAGGGTTGTCGCCGGTCAGCATGGCCACCTTCAGTCCGTAAGCCTTGAGTTTGGCGACGACCTTCGGGGCTTCGGGTTTGATTCTGTCCGCGACGCTGATCAGCCCCCAGGGCAGGCCGTCCACAAACACGGCCAGAACGGTTTTGCCCTGGGCCTGAAAACGGGCGGCGGTTTGCGAAAGCGGGGAACCATCCAGTCCCTGATCCGAAAACCAGGGCAGGCGTCCGGCCATGACCTTGTGGTCCGCCACTCTGGCCGTCACCCCCATGCCGCTGACGGCCGCGAATTCCTCCGGATCGGTTAAAGCCAGGGAGCGGTTGACGGCTTCGCTGACCACGGCCCGTCCGATCGGATGTTCCGACCCTTTTTCCGCGGACGCCGCCATCCGCAGCAGTTCATCGGCGCCAGAGCAGTTAGCGGCATGAGGGAAGATATCCGCCACCGACGGACGTCCTTCGGTGAGGGTGCCGGTTTTGTCAAAAACAATCGTATCGACCCGGGAAAGCGCCTCCATGCTTTCTCCCCCCCGGAACAGAACCCCGTTTTCCGCGGCCCGGCCCGTGCCGGCCATTATGGCCGTAGGCGTAGCCAGGCCCAGGGCGCAGGGGCAGGCGATGACCAGCACCGCCACCAGCCGGACCATGGCCGCCACCGGATCGCCGGTTGCCGCCCACCAGGCGGTAAACGTAATCATCGCGATGAGAATGACGGCCGGTACGAAAACCGCCGCCACCCGGTCGGCCAGGGCCTGAATGGGGGCCTTGCCGCCCTGGGCTTCCTGAACCATGCGGATGATCTGGGACAGGACCGTTTCGGCGCCCACGGCCGTGGCCGTCACCGTCAGCAGTCCCTGGCCGTTGACGGTGCCGCCGGTCACCCGGTCGCCCGGTTCCTTGTCCACCGGCACCGGCTCGCCGGTCAGCATGGACTCGTCAACGGCCGAACGTCCCCTGGAAATGACGCCATCCACCGGGATCCGTTCCCCCGGCCGGACGACTACCATGTCATTGATCATCACCTCCGCCAGCGGCATCATCGTTTCAACCCCGTCTCTGATGATGGCGGCGGTTTTCGGCCGCAGACCGGCCAGCTTGCGGATGGCGCTGCCGGTTTGTCCCTTGGTCCGGGATTCCAGGAGTTTGCCCAGCCTGATCAGGGTGATGATGACGGCCGATGTCTCAAAATAGACATGATGGCCGAGAGACGGGACAAGCAGGATCGCCAGGGAATAGCCATAAGCCACGGACGAACCCATGGCCACCAGCACGTCCATGTTGGCGCTTCTGTTTCTCAAGCTGTTCCAGCCGCCGGTATAAAAATCGAATCCGGTATAAAATTGGACCGGCGTGGCCAGGGCCAGAAAAAGCCAGTTGACTAAAGGCGCGTGGCTCCAGGCGCCCAGGATCCCGAAATCCCGCCCCATGCTGAGCAGGAACAGGGGCAGGGCGAACAGGGCGCCGATTAAAAATTTTCGGGTCTGGTTGGTGATTTCCGACCGGCGGGCGGCGGCTTCGCGGTCACCTTCCGCCGCGGATGTGTCGATGGGCAGGGCGCCGTAACCGGCTTTTTTTATGGCCGCGACAATGCCTTCCTCGGACAGGACCGACGGGTCATAAGCGACACTGACCCGCTCGGCGGCAAAATTGACCGCGGCATTGACCACGCCCGGGGTTTTTTTGTTCAGGGCCCGCTCAATGTTGGCGGCGCAGTTGGCGCAGGTCATGCCGGTAACGGCCAGGGTTACGCGCTTTTCGGTCATGGCGGCCGGCCTTTCTTTCCAGGGCGAAGTCCGGCGGATACCGGCGTCAGGCGGCCGGGTAGTTGATTTCGGCAAGAAGATTGAGAATCGCCTGACGGGTGGCCGGGGCTTCCCACTGGACGGTAATAGTCTTTGCGTCCGGATCACCCTTCACCTGCTTGACGCCGGCCATTTCCATCAGTTCATTCTTAATGGTCATGACACAGTGCCCGCAGGTGATGCGGGGTATGGAAAAGGTCTCTTTTTCCATCGGCTGCCTCATTTAGTAATTTGTTTCGGTTCATCTTTCCGTGGATCGCTTTTCTGGTCTGTCAACTGACAGGCAGGGCGCATTCAGGTGGAAATCCCCAGCCGGGGCAGAATTACGATCTGCAGGAGCAGATACACGGCCACAATGGCAAATACGATGATCAGTTCTTTCATGGTTTGTCGCTCCCTGATGATAATCTGGAAATAATATCATGCGGGAATCCGGCCCAAACGAGTTGCATGACAGGTTGTAATATATAAATAAATTAAGTCTTTTTAACATATTGTCAATGATTCATAAAGCGCGCGAAGATCATCTCGCCGGTTTTCCCCGGAATACGGCCCAGAGTCGGTGGAACCGGATCAACCCATCTCAAGGGTTTCTCCGCGGTTACTGGTGTCCCGTACCGCCCGCATCACCGTTCACGTTTTCCCCGGCGCAGGTGTTTCGCTCCAGCCGCGATACCGGATCCTGGTGGTAATACGCCTTGAGTACCCGGTAAAGTTCCGGCGCCTGGTTGACCATCTGCCGGGGCTGATCGAAAAACTGCTCCGTGGCCACGGCAAAAAATTCAGCTTCACTGGCAGCGCCGTAAGCGTCAAGAAAGGAGATTCGTCCTTGTTCGGCGTCGTGTCTGAGCCGCAGATATTCCGTCGAGCAGGTGGTTACCCAGTCCCGGTATTCGGCCCGGTCCCGCAGGGGTGGCGTGCCGTCGGCGGCGCCGTCGAGCATGTCCAGCTTGTGGGCGAACTCGTGATAGACGACGTTATGGCCCCGTTCGGGATGGCGCCCTCCCCGCAGGGCCGCGTTCCAGATGATGATGACCGGCCCCTGCCGGAAGGCCTGCCCGACAATCGGCTGGCCGGGTTCGATCGGCGCCTGGACGACCTCAAAGACGCCGGGTTGCCTCGGGGGCGCGATTACCGTCGATGGGTAGACGATGATGGTCATCACGTTCCGGTAATAGTTGTGCTCCAGGCCCAGAAGCAGCAGGCAGGCCTGGGCGGATATGGTTACCCGGATCTCGTCGGTCAGGACCAGGCCGCCGGCCCCTTCCCAGTATTTCTCGGCAATGAAGACCTGGATCAGGGCACGCAGCCGGGCGCGGTCGTTTTCATCGAGCAGGCAGTAGTGAGCGACATTGCGCCGGACGATCTCCTCCCAGGCGGCGGGAAACGCCGCCGCTGTCAGTTTCTTCCGGCGGTGACGGGTGAACCATGGCAGCATGGACGTTCCTGAAGAAAATAAAAAATCCGGGGCAAATTACACACTTCAGCAGCCCCATAAGATTGACTCTTATCATTGTTATGATAATAATAGAATTAAATAAACAAGCGCAAAGACGAGCAACACTTTAATCAAGCAACAGGCCCAGCCTTTACACAAGATTTTTCCCTTCGCCATGATTCAAGGAACAAACCCATGAGCAATCGTATCCAACGTTTAAAGGAAGCAGTGCAATCCGCCGTGCCGGGCGTCTGCCCGGAGCGGGCCCTGCTCTGGACGGAATATTTTAAGGAAAAAGCCGTTCGGACCGACCCCATGGCCGTTCAGATCGCCGGGGCCGTGCGCCACGTGCTGGAAAACAAAAGTATTGCCATCTTCCCGGATGAAATCCTGGCCGGCAACTACACCTCCCGTCGCGTGGGCGGCATCATCTATCCCGAGTCTCACGGCTTAAGCGCGCTGGCGGAGATTTTTCGGTTTCACCGGCGGCCGGTCAACCCCCTGGAAAGCACGCCCGCCGACCGCTGGAAGCTTTTCGCCATCATTCCTTTCTGGGTGACCCGGTGTATCCCCTGGCAGGCCTTTGACGGTGCCGGAAAGCGGCTGGCGTTTCTACGGGGCCAGATGAAGGCCGATCAGTATCAGATCTATGAGACCGGCGGCATCTCCCATCTGACGCCGAACCATGAAAAGTTACTGGCCGTCGGTCTGGAAGGATACATAAAAGACCTGCAGGCGGTTCAGGAAAAGGCAACCGCGCAGGCGCAGCGGGATTTCTACCGGGCCGCCGGGATCGCCGCCGACGGCCTGACCGCCTTGGCCGACCGCTACGCGGCCCTGGCCGCAAGCAAGGCCGGGACCGAGCCCGACTCCGGACGTAAAGCCGACCTGGAGCGCATTGCCAACGCCTGCCGGCAGGTTCCCCGTCTCGGCGCCCGGACCTTTTTCGAGGCGGTCCAGTCCATGCTGCTGACCCATATCGCCCTGTTCCAGGAGAGCATGGGCGAAAGCCTCTGCCTGGGCCGGGTGGACCGGATTCTCTTTCCCTATTATCAGAAGGACCTGGCCGCAGGCTGCCTGACCCGTGACCAGGCCAAGGAAATCCTGGCCGCCTTCTGTATCAAGCTCAACGAAACCGTGCCGGCGTTTCCGGACATTCTGGTCAGGACCCTGGGCGGCATGACCAGCTACCAGGTGGTCACCATCGGTGGCCTGGACGAGAATGGCGAAGACGTCACCAACGACTTGAGTTTTATCCTTTTAGAACTCATGGACGAGCTGCGCCTGCGCCAGCCCAATTCCCACATCCGGGTTCACAAAAACACGCCCCGGGAATTTTTCGACCGGATCGTCCGGGTGACCACCGGCAACGGCAGTGCGCCTGCCCTCTATAATGATGAAACGATCATCGACGCCATGCTCAAGGCCGGCTATTCCCTGGCCGACGCCCGTAACTACGTGGCCATCGGGTGCGTGGAGCCCACCTCCCAGGCCAAGACCCTGGGATCCACCGACGCCGCCATCCTTAACCTGCCCCTGGCCCTGGAACTGGCCTTGAATGAAGGCCGATGCTTCGGCTCCCGCAAACGCATCGGCGCCAAAACGCCGCCGGTCTCGCAAATGAAGTCGATGGCGGACGTGACCGCGGCCTATCGGATCCAGCTCCGGCGCCAGCTGGGCAAACTCTGGGCCGACCTCCAGGCCATTGAAAAAGCCCATGCCGCCTTCCATCCCACGCCCCTGACCAGCCTGCTCATCGACGGTTGTCTTGAAAAAGGAAAATGTTCCACCGCCGGCGGCGCGGTCTACAATTTTTCCGGGATTCAAGGGGTGGGCATGACCACGGTGGGTGATTCACTTTATGCGCTTGAAAAGGTCGTGTTCATCGACCGATCCATGACCCTGACGGCCCTGGTAGAGCAACTGCGCGGTGGTCTGACCGATGATAAGATCCGCGTGACGCTTCGTCGCCTGGAGAAGTTCGGCAACGACGACCCGGCCGCGGATCAATGGACGCGGTTTGTGCTGGACGATTACGTCGAGGCCGTTACCGCTCTGGGCAGCAACACCCGCGGCGGCCCTTACACCGCGGGTATCTATTCCAACACCACCCATATTCATTTTGCGAAATTCGTGGGTGCCCTGCCCAACGGCCGGCGCCGGGGAGAACCCTTTGCCTCGGGCCTGGCCCCGGAAAACGGCATGGACCGCCGGGGCCCCACGGCCCTGGTCAACTCCATGAACCGTCTGGATTTCACTCGCGTGACCAACGGCATCAATTTCAACATCAAGTTTAATGCCATGAACATGAAGGACGAGGCCGGGCAAAACGCCCTGGGCAGCATTTTGCGGGTTTACTTTGACCGCGGCGGCATGCAGGTCCAGGCCAACATGCTCGACCCGAAAACCCTGCTGGAGGCCAGGGACAACCCCGGCCTTCATCCCTATCTGCTGGTGCGCGTTTCCGGCTATTCCGCCTACTTTAACGATCTTTCCCCGCAGATGAAGGACGAGATCATCGCCCGGAGCTTCAACACGGTTTAAATAAGGTATTCAGTATGAGGAGGATTTTCAGATGCACTTATACGATTTGAACGAGTTTATCAGCCTTTCGTCCGGCCTGAACTATCTGCTCGGCGCAACCCAGGGCAAATGGCCCAACTGCCTGGCCCTCATCCTCGACCGGCAGCCGCTGCCCGAGAGGGAGCAGGTCGTGCTGCTTGATGTGCTGGACTATCTTGACGCAGCCTATCAGGGAAGACGACGGCGCCTCGGCTCGCTTGCCGTTCTCCATCCCCTCCGTGCGGCCGCCATTCTGGTGCGCGCCCGCGGTAAGCCCCAATTCCTGGAGATTCTCACCGAGTTGGTCCATGACAAAAGAGAGGATCTGCCGGACACGGCCGAATTGGAAGCCCGTTTCCACTCGCTTTTGAAACGGATCGATCCCAATGCAGAATGGTTCCTGATGGAGCGACTCGACTGGCTGACCCGTCGGCCCGGGGAAACCTATTTCAACTACATGGGCCGTTTGCTCGACCATGCCGTGCAGACCCCGGAGATCTTGCGGGCCAAACTCGCCGACGGCCTCGACAACGTGCTCGACCTGCGCATCGACGTTTTCGACCGTCTGCCGGTCGATCGATTCCACGAAACGATATTCAAGATCCTCTTCGAAAAGCACTATCAAGGTTACCAGCCGACGGAACCGCACCCGCCCGAATCCCCCCTTAATGGCGCTGACCGTCTTTACCGCCTCTTCAAAAGCACGGTCATCCTCTCACTGATCCGGCAACGCCGCATTCCGCTGGACGACTGCGCCAAACGCCTCTTCGATGCGCTGGCTAAAGCCTGTATGTATGAGGCCCAGCGGATTGTGCTGCATATTTTCATGTATCATCTGCCCGACAAACAGGAACAGCGCGAATTGGTTCTCAAAACGATAAAATACACGGTAACCGGGGGGATTGATTGCGTGACCATGACCTCTTCCACCCACCCCCTCGACGGGTTCCTCACCAACTACTTTGACCATGGCGACAAAAATTTGCGCGAGGCCCAACTCAAAAAGCTCTATCAGGACAAATCACTGATGACCCAGAGCGCCCTCGCTTTCGTCGTCCTTTTCCAGAAATTTCTCGATAATCCGGACTATTATTTAGGCGGGGTCTCTTCGGCCGGTCTTAGTTGCGGGTTAAACGAACAATTTTAGAATTCTTTTGGTTGAGGATACCCTAATCATGCGGAGCAGCCACTTCGAAAACCAACCATCAAAGTATCCCATGTTTTTTCGCATCCGATCCTGTTATTTCGGCAGGCGCATCCAGCCGGGTACCGCCGGATTGAGCAGCCACAGGTAGCGCTGGTCGATTCGCGGCTGAATTCCCAGCACCAGCGGAACCAGTCGCCGGGGACCCCAGGGGTGAGTGGCCCACAGCAGGCGACGGGTCAGGTAGGCCAGACGCCACCACCGGTTCATCCGACGGAATTCCGCCGCTGCCCCGGCCCGGTCCTGCACGGCCATGGCCGCGATCTTCCCGGAGACCAGGGCGCCATGCACGCCCAGGACCATGAGGGGGTCCTGCATGCCGGCCAGGGTGCCCGTGAGGATGAGACGGCCGGAGAAAAGCCGAGGGTTGAACAGGGTGCCGGTGGGGGTGCCCACCAGGTTTTCGATCATGTTCCATTGGGGAAAGGAAAGTGCTTCGTCCTCCTGAAGCTGCCGGGGAAACCACTCCAAGGCTTCCACCGAAAGGGGTCTGCCCCGCTGAAAGAGGACGGCGGCGCCGACGCCGTTGGCCGAGGCGTAATAGGCATAGTCCTGCGTGAGCTCGTGGTAATAGGCCACGCAGAAGGGGCTGCGGCCTTCGGGCGCCGGACCTCCGGCAAAATATCCGTAAGCTCGGCTGTAGGGGATGTCCAGGGCGTCAAAGGCGTGGCGGAACATGCCCGTGGCAATGATGGCGTCGGGCGGAAGACCGCTGAAATCCTGGCGGGTGCGGATGGGGGTGTCAAAGGAGAAATTCACCCCGCTTTCCACGGCCAGGCGGTAAAGAACCATGTCCAGAGACGAGGGCCGCTGTCCGCGCTCAACCATCTTCATGTGGACATCATCCGGAAGGGCCAGGTCCATTTTCTTGCCGAACATGCGGAATCGCAACATCGGCAGGGGATTGCAGAAGGTCGCGGAGCGGGGATCCCCGGAAGAAGAAAGGGGAAAACCCAGATAACGGCTCATGGCCTCAATATCCAGGGGCGTCATGTCCGCGAAGCAGACGTCGGACCCGCTGACGGCAGAGGCGTGGAGAGAGGCGCCGCCGACGGCTTTTTTCTGCTCCAGGACGGTGACGGCATATCCCCGGCGGGCCAGGATGATGGCCGCGGTCAAGCCTGAAAGGCCCGCGCCCACGATGGTGATCTGTTTCATGATATTCCCCCCATGTGTTGTCTGAATGAATATGATGATTATTATCCGGTAACAATCCACTTTTCCAGAAAATTCCGGACCAGACCGCCGCCTTTTTCCTGCGCCGCATCCGCCGGTCATGTTTCCAGGGACTGACCCGCGAAGGCAGCGCCGGTTTCCCGGGTCAGTTTTTCCTCCACCAGCCGGAAGGTTTCATGCCAGTCCCGGCCCGGGCCGCCAAGAGGGAGGGCCTGGCAGCGGGTCAGGATTTGTCCGTCACGAGTGCGGATTGTAACGCGGCTGGCGAAAGGCATGGTGAATTGTTCCAGGGCGCAGTCGCCCAGATCATAGGGGCGATGCCCTGCGAGGGAGAAAGGGGTTGCGGGACTTTTCTTAAGGAGTTTCTTCGGAAGTTTTAACGCGATTTTGAAAAGAATACCGGCGTACTGGCGAAAATCATCCCGGGAAAGGCCGATCGGATGATTATAATTTCCCCGGATCTGATTGCGGGCAGCCAGCAGTCGTCGCCACCCGATCTGCCGGACCGCTTTTCGCAGATTCAGCGTCCGGTCCATGGCCGCCATCAGATCCAGGGTCAATTGCCAGTCATGGCGCAACCGGACTTTCGCGGACAGCTCCAGTATGCGGCCGGCGTTGGCGCGCAGAGACGCTTCGGACAGGTCATCGGTGGTCAGACGGCCGTTTAACAGCGCCAGCGAAATGTTTCCGGGAATGGAAAAATTGATGGAGACCGGATTTAAGGGGTCAAACGAGCCGCCCGTGCGGCTGAGCAGGTCCATTTCCACGGTCAGGAGAGTGGCGTCCACCCGCACGTCCGTCACCTCTTCCGGCATCAAGGCCTTGCCTGCCGTTTTTTCGTATTCCTGACGCAGAGCCAGCACGGCGTCCACGGTGGTGTCGATATAGGCACAGCCGGGATAAATCTTATATGCCAGGGTGTCGGTGACCCAGGCGCGTCCGAAACCGGAGATGAAAAACGAGGTGTCCACAAAGCTAAAGCGCTTCAGAAAACCCTGGGGGTGTTCCAGAAGGCTCAACGGCCCTGTCGCTCCGGCCGCCGCCAGCAGGGCAGCCTGGACCCCGGTCACGGCCGGCGTGGCCGCGGTGGTGGCTTTTGAGTCCGGGCCCATGAAGCCGGGAAAGAGCAGGTAGGGCGGCTGATACAGGGCAATGGCCAGGGCATGGGCCGTTTGCCGGGCATCCAGACCCATCAGCCGGGAAGCGGCCGCGGCCGATCCGGCCAGGTGAATCGGCGACCAGGTCTGGCCGTTGTGCGGGCCGATGACGATGGCGGCGCCCAGCCGGCCTTCGATTTCGTTGGCGATGATCTGGGCGGTCAGGGCTTCGGCCGTCGTTCGCTCCTCCTGCTCGGCCACTGCCAGGGAGACGCACACGGCGCTGTGGCCGGTATGGCCGAATAAAAGGTAGTCGTCATAATCCAGGGCCAGGCTCAGGGCGGCGTTGCCGTAGATCGCGGCCAACAGATCCACCCGTTTGCCCGCCGGCAGGAGGGTGCACTTGCCCGATGACGCCCACCGCTTCAGCCCGGCCAGAATTTTAAGGCCGATGTCATGGCGGGCGCTGGCGGCAATGGCCGCGATGACGGACATTTGCTGCAGGCGGGCCTTGGCTTTAACGCGTTCGGGGATATCCGTTTCCTGAAGCCCGATGGCCCACTCGGCTATCTGTTCGATCAATGTTGCCACTGTTTTCACCTCCTGCTGCTTGCATGAAGCGCCATTTGGGTTAGGATGTTTGCCGGAATGACGAAAGGGAAGACGGTTCATATAATATTTTTGATGGTACCTGCCCCGGCAGCAGGTGTCAATGTCGCCCGGGGCATTCCGATATTCCGATTATCCGCAACAGCGACAACAAACTTGACTTCATCCGCCATTTGTGAGATATAATTAACCTCCTGAATTTTATCGTCAATGATTTTTCAAATCCAAACCATATCTTAACGTTCCATTCGACAGGCGGGGGGACAATCATGCCGCAACCCACGATCAATTCCGAAGCAATCGCGTCTTCCGATATCCAGGCAACCAAATCCGACTTTGAAAAAACATTTCAGTTTCAGAAAACCGCTTTTTTAAAGAATCCCTGTCCGTCCGCGGAGGAGCGTATCGCTCACTTGGCGCGGCTGAAGAAGAGCCTGGTTGTGTGTAAAGAGGATATTGTCGGGGCGCTGAACGCCGATTTCGGGGCCCGCTGCCGGGATGAGACCCTGCTGGCCGAACTGGTCTCCACTATTGAAAGTATAAAATACACCATTCGCCACGTGAAAAAATGGATGAAGCCCTCCCGGCGCCGGACTTCCCTGCTGTACCTGCCGGCTTCGTCACTTGTCTATTATCAGCCCCTGGGTGTGGTCGGCATCATCGCGCCCTGGAATTATCCGGTCTATCTCTCCATGGGACCGCTGATCTGCGCTCTGTCCGCTGGAAACCGGGCCATCCTGCGCATGAGCCGGTGTACTCCGAAAACGGCCGAGGTCATGAAGCGGCTTATCGCTGAAACGTTCAACGAGGACCTGGTGGCCCTGTTCACGGGTGACGATGTTTCCGGCAGCGACTTTACGTCCCGGCCGTGGGACCACATGATGTTCACCGGTTCCACGGCGGCCGGAAAAGAAGTCATGCGGGCCGCGGCGGACAATCTCACGCCGGTGACCCTGGAACTGGGCGGAAAATCGCCGGCCATCATCAGCCGGGAGGTGCCCATGAAGGACGCCGCCGAGCGCATCGCCTGGGGGAAAATGCTCAACTCCGGTCAAACCTGCGTATCGCCCGATTACGTGCTCTGCCCGGAGCACCGCATCGATGAATTCGTGGCGGCTTTTCGCGAGTCGGTCGGCCGCATGTACCCTTCCCTGAAGAACAACCCGGATTACACCAGCGTCGAAAACGACCAGCAGTACCGGCACCTGCTGGAACTGCTCCGGGACGCCAGGGAAAAAGGGGCCGAGATTATCGTCGTCAATCCGGCCAACGAGGACTTTTCCGGTTCTCGCAAAATGCCGGTTCATCTGGTGCTGAAAGCAACGGACGAAATGGCCCTTCTTCAAAAGGAGATTTTCGGTCCGGTTTTACCGGTCATTCCCTACCAGTCGCTGGCCGGCGCCGCCCAATACGTCAACGAACGGCCGCGGCCCCTGGCCCTTTATTTTTTTGATTATAACCGGGAGAATGCCGAGTTCATCATCAAACACACCCATTCCGGCGGGGTCGTGATCAACGACGTTATCGTTCATGTGACCCAGGAGGACATGCCCTTCGGCGGCATCGGTCACTCCGGCATGGGACAATATCACGGACATGCCGGATTTCTCACGTATTCCAAGGAAAAAGGGGTGCTGTTCAAACCGAAATTCAACAGCGGCAAATTGATTTATCCGCCATACGGCCGGTGGATACACAGGCTGATCTATAAAATCATGCTGCGGTGAAAGAACCGATTCCCCAGGCGAGAACCGAAACGGTCCGGCAGGCTATAATAAAGCTGCTTGACGGACAGGTGCTGCCTGTCGGGGCCATTTCAAAGGAGGTCGGAAAATCTGAAAAGGAAATCTCCGATCATCTGGACCAGATCGGCCGTTCCGGATTGCTCACGATCATTCCGCCGAAGTGCGCTGATTGCGGCTTTGTTTTTAAAGACCGGACAAGAATTAAAAAGCCAGGGAAATGCCCGCTGTGCAGAAGCACTCGTATCCGCCATCCGATGTTTACTATAAAGGTACCCCCTGCCTGATCCTTGGCGGGAAAAACAATAAAGCCAAAAGACAGGTAAAGCGGTTGGCATTAATTACAATGACTATTCGGTCAGCGAGCCGCGCTTGATGGCGTTTTCCCCAAACTTTTCGGTGATGGCCGAAACCGAGCGATCCACCTTTTCCCAGCGGTTCTGCCGGCGGTTGTCCGGGTTAAACAGTTCCATCTGGACACCGGTGGTTTTAAAGACAAGGCCTGTCAGCCCCACGCCGATCAGCCGTACCTTTTTGGGAAGCTTCTGCTTTTCCAGAAGGGACACGGCTTGCTGATAAATGGCGTCCGATGACGCGATGGCCGGGTCCAGGGTGATCTGTCGGCTGGTTTCCGAAAAGTCGGCGTACTTGATCTTGATGAACAGCACCCGGGCCTTGGCATCAAGATCCAGGAGTTCCCGGCAGATCCGGGCGGATTGGCGCAGCAGGTGCTGTTTGAGAAGGACCGGATCGGTCGTGTCCCGGGACAGGGTGGTTTCCGTGCTGACCGACTTGGCCTGGCTCCATGGCACCACCGCGGCGTCATCTTTGCCATGGGACAGGGCGATCAGACGCGCTCCGAACTTGCCCATTTTTTTCATCAGCAGATCCTCGGGGCAGCGGGCCACGTCGCCCAGGGTTTTGATGCCCAGCAGAGCAAGCAGGTCGCGGGTGACCTGACCCACGCCCGGTACTTTTTCAATCGCCAGGGTTTCGATGAACCGGAGCATGGTTTCCGGGGAAATGATGGTCAGGCCGTCGGGCTTGTTCATGTCCGAGGCGATCTTGGCCAGAAATTTCAAGGGCGCGCCGCCCACCGAACAGGTGATGCCGATGGCGCCGCGGACTTTGTCTTTAATTGCCCGGGCGATGGCTTCCGGCGTTCCGAGCAGGCGTTGGCACCCGGAAATATCGATATAAGCTTCATCGATGGAAACCTGCTCCACCAAAGGAGAGATGGTCGACAGGATATTCATGACCTGTTCGGAAACCTCTTTGTAGCGTTCCATGCGGGGGGATATCACGACGGCGGCCGGGCAGAGCCGCAGGGCCCGGGTCACGGGCATGGCCGATTGGACGCCGTACTTTCTGGCCTCGTAGCTGGCGGCCGCCACCACCCCCCGGCCGGAACCTTTGCCTACCAGCACGCAGCGGCTCCGGAGGCCGGGGTTGTCGAGCTGTTCAACGGACGCGAAAAATGCGTCCATGTCGATGTGAAGAATCATAAAAATTTCAAGGCGACGTGCCCGGTTCCTGTTCCAGCCACAGATGCAGCAGGTTATAACCGATGGCCAGCAGGGTCGGCCCCAGGAAAATACCGATAAAGCCCCAGGTCAGCAGGCCGCCGATGACGCCCAGGAAAATCAGCGCGATGGGCAATTTGCCGCCGTGGCTGATCAGCAGGGGCTTGATGAAATTGTCGCCGATGTTGATGAAAATGCCCCAGGCAATAGTGAAAATCGCCCAGCCGTTGGCATCCTGGTAGAAAAGCCACACGGACACCGGTATCCAGATCAGGCCGGTGCCGACCTGTAACATGGCCAGGAAGAAGCAGAAGAAGGTCAGCAGCACCCAACCGGGCACACTGGCCAGCCAGAACCCGAAACCGCTCAATATCGCCTGGATGGCGGCCGTGCAGATCACCCCCAGGGAAACCTTTTTGATGGTTTGAGTCGCCGCCTCCAGCGAACTCAAGCCCCCGTCTCCTCCCAGGCGGACGGCCAGTTTCCGGCATTGGCCGGCCATGGCTTCGCCGCTGCCGTATAATACCGCCGATATCACCAGCACCAGAACAAACTGGAGCAGCACCAGACCCAGATGAGCGCCCTGGGCCAGCAGCCAGGCGGTGACTTGCCGGATTTGAGGGCGGATCTGCTCCACCAGCCCATGCATATCGGTGCTGGCCTCATGCCAGAGTTTTTCAAGCCGGGTGCTGATGATGGGGATCTTACTGATCCAGGCGGGCGGGTTTTCCGGCAGGGTGACTTGAGACAGGTCCTTGATGACGTCTCTGGTATTGCTGATCTGCTCCGACAGCGACACCGTCAGAATCACCAGGGGAAGAACCAGAACCAGCGACAGAGCGATGGTCATGATCAGCGTGGCCAGCTTCGAGCGGGAGCCCAGCTTGTTCTTGAGCCGGAGATACAGGGGCCAGGTGGCCACGACGATGATGACCGACCACAGGATGGGCCCTAAAAAGGGAAGGATAATTTTAAAACAGGCAATGGCGATCAGCAGAAAAAAGGTAACGACCGCGATCCGCTCGAGCAGAAGCTGGTGTTTTTCAGCCATGTTGTTCCCTCTTAATCTAAATATGCGGCAATATCGGCTCTGAAATAGCGTTTGACGATCTCATCCAGATCATACCGGGGCGTATCGTCGTCTCTGTTTCCATAAGTGTCGTATAGCGGCTTGGCAATGCCGATGAACACATCGAGAACCTCGGGATCAAAATGAATGGTCCGCCCCTTGATGAGAATATCGATGGTATCTTCAAAGGACAGGGGGCTTTTGTACGGGCGGTGGGAGGTGAGGGCGTCGAACACGTCCGCGATGGCGAAAATCCGCGCCAGGATGGGGATGTCCGTCCCGATCAGACCATCCGGATAGCCCTGGCCTTCAAACTTTTCGTGGTGGCTCTCGACTACGGGCAAGGCATCCTTGAGCCATGAAGAACGGTTGATGATGTCTCTGCCGTGATGAACATGTTTCTTCATTTCCGTGAATTCATTTTCATCCAGTTTTCCGGGTTTAAGGAGGATATTATCCCGGATACCGATTTTGCCGACATCGTGGAGAAAGGCGCCTTTGATGAGGGTGCGTATCATCGAAGCGTCCAACCCCATGGCTTCGGCAATCCGCACCGCGTAGATCGTTACCCGGAAATTATGGATATCGGTGTCGCTGTCCCGCTTGGCAATGGTGCTGCCGATGACGCGGAGCATTTCCATGTTGGCATCCAGCAGCCGCAGGGAGAGCCGCTCCACCCGGCGCAGAAGCTGGACAATCAGGGGATAAAGCAGCAGGGAAGTCGCCAGGACCGTTCCGATGGCAATGGCCAGAGCCTGAAGCAGGTTCCGGAAGGCGGCGCGGTCCTCCTGCTCCGTGGAAGCGTAAAAACCCTCCACATAAGCCGCGATGTCGCCGCGGCTGTTGGCAAAGGGCACCATGGCGTAAACATATCGTCGGGATCCAACCCGGACCCAGGTCATTTCCGGCCGGCTGACGCCGGCGGGGATCCGGTGTTGTCCGGATTCGATATATTGCACCAGATCGTTGATCTGATCATGGTTTTCGTTGACGACTCTGGCTACCTCCGTAAACGAGGCATCGATGATCCGGGCGAACACATAGCGGCCGACATCAAGGTCGGACCCCTGGTAGGCCATGGATTTGACCATCTTTCGAATGGCTTCGTGGCTGCCCAGGTTCGGGGCATCGAGATTCTCCAGAATCAGCATTCGCAGCATGCCGGTCCGCATCAGGGCTTTTTCCCTGGCCTTCTGGAAAACGCGTTCCCGTTCTTTACCGACGACCAGAATGGCGACCAGCACGGAAACGATCAGGGTCACCGCCGCCAGCCGCGTGATGAGCATCAGATGCAGAGACCGGTTTTTTATCATCTTTTTTCTCCGTGCTATAGAAAAATGCCTTTGTCCGAACTATAAGCGCGGCCCTGTCACGGCTTATTTGGCGCCGGCTTTCAAAGCACGGCCGACGATCTCCCGGGCTTCCTGCTGGATCTGTTTTAAGTGGTCTTTGCCCCTGAAGCTTTCGGCGTAGATTTTGTATATGTCTTCCGTGCCGGAGGGTCGGGCGGCGAACCAGCCGTTTTCCGCCGTCACTTTGAGGCCGCCGATGGGCGAATTTTTGTAGGGCGTCCGGGTCAGCACTTCCCGGATGGGCTCTCCGGCCAGGGTATTGTCGGTGATGGCCTCCCGGGACAGGTTGGACAAAATTTTCTTTTCCCGGGCGTCGGCGGGGGCGTCCATCCGTTCGTACACGCAGCAGCCGAACTTTTCCTCCAGGTCCCGGTAGATCTCGCCCGGGTCCTTGCCGGTCCGGGCCATGATCTCGGCGGACAATAGGTCCATGATGATGCCGTCCTTGTCCGTGGTCCAGGCCGTGCCGTCTTTTCGTAAAAAAGAGGCCCCGGCGCTCTCCTCGCCGCCGAACCCGAAGGAGCCGTCGACCAGCCCTTCCACGAACCATTTAAAGCCCACGGGTACCTCGGAAAGGGGCCGTTTCAGGTGGGCGGCGATCCGGTCGATCATGGAGGTGGACACCAGAGTCTTGCCCACGGCCGCGTCCGGGCGCCACCCGGGCCGGTTCTGGAACAGGTACCAGATGGCTACCGACAGGTAATGGTTGGGGTTGAGCAGGCCGGCGCTTTTTGTCACGATGCCGTGGCGGTCGCCGTCCGGATCGTTGCCGAAAGCGATGTCAAATTTGTCTTTGAGCCCGAGCAGCCGCTGCATGGCGCAGGCGGACGAGCAGTCCATGCGGATCTTGCCGTCCTTGTCCACGGTCATGAAGGAAAAGGCCGGGTCCGTGCGGTCGCTGACCAGCTCCAGGGAAAGGCCGTATTTTTCAGCCATGGGCTGCCAGAACCCCACGGTCGAGCCGCCCAGCGGGTCCACCCCGATTTTCAGTCCCGCGGCGGCGATGGCCGGCATATCGATGACATTGGCCAGGTCGGCCACGTACGGGGTGATGTAGTCGTAGCGGACGGTGGTTTCGGCCTTGATGGCCTTTTCAAAGGGAACGCGCCGGATGCTGCCGGTTCCGATTGAAAGGAGGGCATTGGCCCGGTCGGCGATGGCGGCGGTGGCGGCGCTGTCCGCCGGTCCGCCGTGGGGCGGGTTGTACTTGAAGCCGCCGTCTTTGGGCGGGTTGTGCGACGGGGTGACCACGACGCCGTCGGCCTTCCCCCGCCGGTCCTTGCGGTTGTTGTAGGTCAGAATGGCGTGGGAAATGACCGGGGTCGGCGTATACCCCAGGTTGTGATCGATCATGACGACCACGCCTTCGGCGGCAAAAACCTCCAGGGCCGTGGCCATGGCCGGTTCGGACAGGGCGTGGGTGTCGATCCCCAGAAACAGCGGGCCGGTGATGTTGCCGGCCTGGCGGTATTCGCAGATGGCCCGGGAGATGGCCAGGATATGGTCTTCATTGAAGCTGCCGTTGGTCGACGTGCCCCGGTGGCCGGAGGTGCCGAAGGCCACCTGCTGGGCCGGATCGGACGGGACGGGCCTGCGGGTGTAGTATGCGGTTATCAGTCGGGGGATATTTTCCAGTATGGACGCGGGCGCCGGCTTGCCCGCCAGTTCGTGAAGAGTCATGTGTGCCTCGCGATCATGGGGTTGACGGAAGACGGGTAATCAAAAAAATCTGTTTTACATCAGTTATTTATAGCAGGGAAGGGCCGGAGAGTCAAGGGGAATACCATACTTAATTCATTAATGCCTGAAAACTGTTATGCTGAATTCGGCCGAATAAAGCATGACACCTTTTTCCCCCTTTATTTTTTAGCTGCTAATATCGCCGCTCCGATGGCCCCGCAGGACTGGGCCTCTTCCGGCACCTGGAGCTTGACCCCCATCCGTTTCTCAATGGCCGTCCGCATGCCGGCGTTTTTGGACACCCCGCCGGTCATGACCACCGGCTCAGCCACGCCGGTCCGGTGCATCATGGAGGCCAGGCGCGAGGCAATGGAATCGTGAATGCCGGCGATGATGTCCTCCCGGCTTTCTCCCCGGGCGATCATGGAGATGACCTCGGATTCGGCAAAGACCGTGCACATGCTGCTGATAATCACGGGTTTCTTCGCCTTGCCGGCCATGGCGGCAAAATCGGTCAGGTTTACCTGCAGGGCCCGGGCCATGACCTCCAGAAACCGACCGGTTCCGGCCGCGCACTTGTCGTTCATGACAAAGTCCGATACCTCACCGGTTTCGCCGATCTTGATGCATTTGCTGTCCTGACCGCCGATATCGATGACCGACCGCACTTTGGGGAAGAAATAGCGCGCCCCGGCCGCGTGGCAGGAGATCTCGGTGATCTGCCGGCCGGCGATGACCACGCTTTTCCGGCCGTATCCGGTGGACACGACAGCGGCGATATCGGCCTCCTTTTTTCCGGTTTTTCCCAGCATCTTCGTGTAGATATTCCGCCAGGCCAGATTCATGTCGTAGCCGCTGAAGTCCACATCGGTATAAACCAGCCTGTTCCCGTCCATCACGGCGATCTTGGTGGTGATGGAGCCGATATCAATGCCGACCGTGATCATTTTTCTCCCTCGTTTTATGAGTTAATCCAGAAAATCTTTGATGAGGCTGTGTTTGAGCTTGATTTCGTGAATAAGGCGGTCATGGCGCCGCATGCGCCTGATGGAGCGGAAAATCAGGTAAACGCCGATGATGATCAGCGCCAGGTTGATCAGGGCCAGGGGGAGGAGAAGATGCAGCACATTCAGAACGCTGTAATATCTTGAAGTGGCGATCAGAACGCTCATGACCGACAGGGGCAGGGCCAACACCGCGATACCTGTCCGCATCACCGCCAGGGAGGTGCGTTTCTCGGCCAGGATCAATTGGACCTCGTTGATGGCGATGGCGTCTGTCCGGATGATATCGTCGGTCATTTTCAGCGTCTCCTTTTCCGGAAACAATCAAAATTTATAGAAGGCCCTGTCGTTCAAAAACGCTTTCTACCACGCCCCGGGCGTCTTTGCCCATGACATTATCACCTTTGACCGTGCCGGCGAAAGCATGGGTTTCCCCGCCGGCTTCGATATACCCCACGAACCAGCCCAGCGTGTATTTTCCGGAATCGTCAGCCCCGGAGCCGGTCTTGCCAAAAAGTGTTCCGCGATCGGTCTTCCGGACCATCATGACGTCCCGGAGTACGGCCAGGGATCTTTCTCCGAAAGGCAGCTTTTTCGACACCAGACGGTCGATCAGCCGGGCCTGCTCCAGGGGTGAAATCAGAATGGTCTTTCGTCCCCTGACCGGAAGCCAGAAACAGTCGACCCCGGCCGACATGTCCCGGTCGCCATAACCGATCCGGTCCAGCCAGGACCGCATGACGTCGGGACCGATCCTCCTGGCCAGATCCTGAAAAGCGGGCACGCAGGAGACCCGGAAGGCCTCCTTCAGGGTAAGATCCCGGTCCCAGTCCGGTAAAGAGCGGGTCACCCCGTCCCATCGATAAAAGTCCTGGTCGGGGGATGAAATGATCCCGGACTCAAGGCCGATAAGGGTGTTCCAGATCTTGAAGGTCGAGCAGGGGGGAAGCTTTTCGCCGGAAGCCGCCGGCCGGAAGTCATTGACCGCGCCCGTGGCGCAGTCAATGATGACCAGGGCGCCGTCGCGACCGGCAAAGGCCCGAGCGGCGATGTCGTCAGTCGGGCGAAGGTTCGGTCCGCAGGCCAACAGACTGAAGACGATGGTAACCGCTATCGCTGGAAATGGTTTCAAAGTCTAATCTCCCCACGGGCGGCTTGAAGGCTGTCCCTACATTATTATCGCAGCATTAAATCTACCGGAATATGCCGTTTGTCCAGTGGTCGAGCAGGAGATGAACCCGGCGTTTCCACTTCGGCGGGGCGGACATGACATCCCGGGCGCACGCCTCGGCGTGTTGCTGCCATTGCTGATAATCAGCAAGATTCAGGCCGTCGTCAATATGAACGGGATCCTCATCCTCAAAGTCGCCGCCCCAACGCATCCCGGGATCCTCACGGATAAGCCGGATAAAATCCTGTACCGGAGAAGGCTGATCCGGAAGAGACGTTTTTTTCATATCTTCAAACATGTAAAGCCACAGGCCGCTGCGTACATTGATGTCTACGGCATGACCGGCCAGATGGTTGGATCGCTTCCCCGGCACGACTTTGGCGTCTGTTAATACGGCCTCGGGATGACGGAAGCTGTGAACCACCAAAATTTTTACCCCGGTTGCCCGGGCATATCCGTCCAGCCGCCGCATGGGCTCCAGAAAATCCCGATGGACCAGGATCTGTTGGCCGCGATATCCGCGGATGCTGTCCGAAGCATATTCCCTCAGGTGGTTCGCTCCGGTCAGATCCAGATGGGTCCAGAACTGATCGAAAAAATAGAAATAGATAACCCCCGCCGCCGGAAGGACGGCAAAAATGATAAGTACCGCCGGTAGTCTGGGGACCGTCTTCTTCATCGAACATAAACCCGGCGCGGCCGCGTTATCCGCCGTCCTGGCCGGCATACCGCTTCGCGCGCGCTTCGATTTCAGCCGCCGCTCCGTTTATCTGCGGATCCGTAAAGCCGGCGTCGCTTAAGCAGGAGTGGAACTTGCGGTAGGCGGTGTTGCGTTGGGCAAAGGACGTCTGGCCTTTAATGTTTCCATAAATGGCGTTTTCAAGATTTCCAGCCAGCATCTTACAGCTTTCGGGTATGGGCGGCGGCTGTTCAATGGCGGACGCGTCGCTTTCGACCGCAGCCTCTTCTTCCACGGCAACATCATCCGATGACCCGGCGAAAAAATGCTGATAGGCAAAATAGCCCGCAATAACTAAAACGATAATAATGATGGCCTGTTTCACGATCGGTCTCCTTAAAGCGTCCATTTTTTATTAAAATAGGTCTCTTTGACGGATCCGGCTTTATCTTTTGCCCATTCTTCCAGCCCCATTTTTTTGATCAGGCATAAATTGAATACCTTGGTGTTGTGGGGTACTTTTGCGGCTTTATCCGCGTAAGGGTGAAGCAGGTCGCAGGGGAAGTCCGGGCAGTCGCAGCAGAAGGAAATGTTTCTGCTTTCCACGCAGGGATAAACGCGGCATTTCACGGGAAGAAAGGGAATGTTGCCGCCATGGTTGCGGCAGCCCCGGCAGACCACTTTTTCCGCTTCCTCGCTGGAGATGTTGAAGGCGGCGGCGATAACGGGTTTCAAATCAGGGTTGTCACCGGCCAGATAGCAGATGCAGTTAAAACAGTCCAGGCCGCACGGCGCGGTCATTTGCCTGTAATCCATTTTTCCCTCCGGTTGGTGTAAAAAAGTATCAGTCCGACGGTCAGACCTCCGGTCAGCTTTCCGTCCGGAATCCCTCGTGAAAGGTGGTCGTTCCCCGCGGCGTGAGTTCGTCTAAAGGCAGCGCAAAAAAGACCCCCGGCTTTTTCTTAATATGTATAAAAACCCCTGCCCGTCTTCCGGCCCAGCCAGCCGGCCTCCACATATTTTCTTAACAGGGGGCAGGGCCGGTATTTGGAATCCTTGAACCCGTTATACAGGGTTTCCATTATCGCCAGGCAGGTGTCCAGGCCGATCAGGTCGGCCAGGGCCAGGGGCCCCATGGGGTGGTTCATGCCCAGCTTCATGACGGTATCGATGCTTTCCCGGGTGCCGACGCCATGATACAGGCAGAAAACGGCCTCGTTGATCATGGGCAGCAGGATCCGGTTGGCGATAAATCCCGGATAGTCATTGGCTTCAGCCGGCGTTTTTCCGAATTTTATCGAAAGATCCCAGGTGGTTTTAAATGTCTCGTCCGACGTGGCCAGGCCCCGGATGACTTCCACCAGCTTCATGACCGGCACCGGGTTCATGAAATGCATGCCAATCACCAGCTCCGGACGGGAAGTGCAGGCGGCGATTCTGCCGATAGGAATCGATGAGGTGTTGGTCGCCAGGATAACGCCTTTGCCGCAGATTTTATCCAGTTCCCGGAAGATATTGAGTTTGAGGGTTTCGTTCTCGGTGGCGGCTTCGACCACGAAATCCGCCCGGGCCATGTTTTTCAGATCAATGGATGTTTCGATTCTTTTCAGCGTCGCATCCATGACCTCCTGGGCCAGTTTCCCTTTTTCCACTGATTTTTTAAGGTTGGCGGTGATGGTGTCCAATCCTTTTTTGACAAACCGTTCTTCGATGTCGTGCATAATGATGTTCAAGCCGCTCATGGCGGCGACCTGGGCGATGCCATTGCCCATCTGTCCGGCGCCGATGACGCCGAAAGTCCTGATTTCCATTGTTCACCTCACATTAGTTGCCGTTACGGCGGTTACAAAATACTTTTGTTTCTTATGCCAGTCGATCACATTCTTCAATATAGCGCCGCGCCTGGGGAGAATCCGGAAACCGGTTGAAGCACTCCCTGGCCCGGTCGATTCGGTCCAGGTTAAGATAAGATGTCCCCAGGCAGAGGGTCAGGGGCTCGCTGTCGGGAAAACAGTCAAGGCCCCGGGTTAATATATCGGCGGAAGCCCGGCTGTCGTTCTGCTGCTGGTAAAGCATGCCCAGGCCCAGAAAGGCCCGGTGGTCCGGGTGGTACGACAGCGCTCGGCGGTAGAGTTCCTCAGCCAGTCCCGGCTTGTCCTGGATATGGGGATTGGCGGCGTAATCGCCATGGGTAAAGGTCATGGCCAGTCGGGAGTAAAAATCGGCCTGGCCGGGGGAAAGACAGGGGTCTTCCGTCAGGGAGCAGGCCCGTGCGAAATCCGGCAGGCGCTCATAAAAGAAGGTCCGCAACCGTCGACCGAATTCCATTACCGCCGATCGGGACAGGCTGGCGTCGGTTTCAAAATAAGGGATATCTTCCATCCGCCGCATCCAGATCTCATCGGTCCGGCCGGTCCTTTCCAGGTAATCGCGATAAAGGGCGGTTCCCGGGAAAAGGGTGAGCATGTAGAAAACGACGCTCAGCGGTTTTATCTCTTCGATCAGGTCCAGGGAGGCCTCAATGGTGTCGTCGTTTTCCCCCGGAGAACCGTAAATAAAATAGGCCCGGGCCAGAATGCCGTGGCGCATGGTTTGCTCAAATGCCTCTATGATTCGCGTCCGGGAAATGCGTTTGTCTAAAACGCCGCGGATGGCTTCGGATCCGCTTTCCACGCCGTAGCTGATCTGGATGCAGCCGGCCCGCCGCATCCAGGAAAGGATTTCCGCGTCCACCAGATCAACCCGGGAAATGGCCGCCCAGGTGATGGGCAGTTTTTCCGCGACAATGGTCCGGCAGACGGTTATGGCGAGATCTTTTTTCAAGGTAAAAGTGTCGTCGGAAACATAAAAAAAACGGACCCCTTTTTCATACAGCAAACGGAGCTGCCGCACAAAATAGTCCGCGGAATGAAACCGCACCCGTCGGCCCCAGAAGGCCGGTGAACCGCAGAAGGTGCAGTTTTGCGGGCACCCCCGGCTGATGGCCACATGCTGATAGGAGAAATAGCGGGCCGGGTTGGGCAGGCGGTCCAGGTCTTCTATCAATACCGGCGGGCCGGTATGAACGATTTCCCCGTCTTTTCTATAAGCCAGTCCTTTTATGCCGGACAGGGATTGTTTCCCGCCGCCGGCCAGTGATTCTGCCAGGCCCAGAAAGGCGTATTCGCCTTCACCGACCACCACATAGTCGATCTGGGGAAAATGGTCCAGCAGGTGACGCCATAAAAAGGTGGCGCCGACGCCCCCGAACACGGTGACAATGGCCGGGTCGATTGTTTTGACCCGGCCGGCCATGTCGATGCCGCCCCAGCGGTTGGCGTGAACAATCGAGAACCCGACGATATCCGGTTTGAAATCGTTTACAAACGTATCCATGTTGTCGGCCGGAGTGCCGGGCGCGAACATATTCAACAGTTGAACCGAATGTCCGTGCTCGGACAGCAGGGCGCCAAGATAGTAAAGGCCCATGGGAACGGCGCTGATGTCGGTCGCGTCCATCCGGTTGTCAAGAAAGCAGGGATATACCAGAAGAATCTTCATAAACGAAATCGCCGGTACGGGCACTGACGATAGCGTCCTGGCCGGGCAAGGCCCGGCGCATAATGAACCCGTTATTATCATTGTTTCATATCAGGGCCGCCGGGGTCTGTCAAATTGTCGAGGGCACCCTGAAAATATGGCGGGAATGGAATTTTTTCATTATACTTGATTCCATGCGGATCCGGGTATGGTTTAAAACCCCCTAACGATCAACACGATATGCGTACCGGTATCGCCAACCTTCCCCTTCACGGCGGCAAAGCGCCGGCCTGGCTCTTTAACCGCATGCGGAAGCTGGCCGGTGAAATCGTCAGATTCATCACCTACGAGTTCGGGCCCGAGGAGGTGCTCAACAAGCTCTCCGATCCATTCTGGTTCCAGTGTTTCGGCTGCGTGCTGGGTTTTGACTGGCATTCCAGCGGCGTGACCACCACCGTGTGCGGGGCCGTCAAGGAGGGTATCAGGGGCATGGAAAAAGAACTGGGTTTTTTTGCCGCCGGCGGAAAAGGCGCCACATCCCGGAAAACCCCGGCGGAGATAGCAGGCTGGGCGGAAAAAATCTCCTCCATTTCCCCGGATGCGCTGGTGTATGCCAGCCGCATGTCCGCCAAAGTCGATTCGGCGGCGGTTCAGGACGGTTATCATCTGTATCACCACGGGTTTTTCTTCACCCGGACCAACAAATGGTGCGTCGTCCAGCAGGGCATGAATGACGCCAATCATTACGCCCGCCGGTATCACTGGCTTGGTGCCGGCGTGACCAGTTTTGTCAACGAACCCCATGCCGCCGTGTGCGCCCAGCAAAAAGCGGCCACGCTGAACCTGGTCGCCGGGGAAAGCGAGCCGTGCCGCGAGGTCTCCTGCCAGATTTCCCGCGAGCAGCCGGAAAAGCTGCTGACGGAACTAAACAAAATTCTTACGCTGGACATGACGGCCGATCACTGGATCAACCGTTCCAGGGACATCAATCCTAAGTATCTGGAAAAAACGTTTTTAAAAGTCTATGAAGGCCAGCCTGCGGATTTCGCCGGGCTGCTGGGACTGGAGGGGGTGGGACCCAAAACCATCCGGGCGCTGTCGCTGATTGCCGATATCGTTTACGGCGCCAGACCGAGTTTTCGTGACCCGGCCCGCTATTCCTTCGCGCACGGCGGCAAGGATGGAACCCCCTATCCCGTTGACCGGAAGAGCTATGATCTGTCCATTGAGGTGTTGCGCAAGGCCCTGGACAAAGGCAAAATCGACTATACGGAAAAGGTGAAGGCTTTAAGGCGGCTGGCGGAGTTTCAGCGCGCAGGCTGAATCCGTGGCTGCACCGATACGATAGCGGACGGACCAATGTGGACCATTCACAAGGAAATCAGAACCGTCGCCAGGCAGATCGGCCTGGGCAGTGACCGGTTCCGGCGTCTGGACGAGCATCGCGAGCATAAGGTGCTTCAAGACGTGAAGCGGCACTTTCTGGCCGACGCCAGAACCGCCTCCTGGTGGGAGTGTTTCCGGTACGCTTCCGACAGCCGAAGGCTGCGGCAACCGCACCTGCTTCTACCCGAACTTTGTCCCAACGAGGGCAAGAAGGTCTGGTTTGTTCCTATCGGTGAACAGGAAGGCGTGTATGACGCCCTTCCCGAGGCGGCCTCGCGCCTCATCCATGCCTGCCCGTTCATTCCCGCCTATGCCGTGGCGGATAAAAAACTGGGCTGGATGTTTGTCGAGAATCCGCGACACCTGATGTTCGCTACCGGCGCCGCGGCTCTTTCCCGGCTTGACGCCATCAGCGAGTAGCGGCGGGTAACGAATCAAGATAGAGGATACGCGGCGGATACGGCAGCGACCCTGAAGGCCATTGACACCCTGGACCGGCGCTGATATAAATAACGATCATAAAAACAGTCTCTTATCTTAACGCCCAAACCCGGAGCGACGACCACAATGGCCGATCAAAAAAATTCCCAGGCCTGTTTTCTCCTCACCGGCTTTTTCACTGTTCTGTCACTGGCACTAATGATTTTATCGGCAGCCACGATTCCCGGTTTTGCTGCCGTCCCCCGTCAGCAGCCGGCGGTGGGCGTTATTGCCAGCGCCAGTGGCGATGCCCAGATCTGCCTTGTCCGGGAAAGCCAGTGGATTCAGGCCGACAGTGATCAGGACCTGCTGACCGGAGACAGCCTGCGCACCGGTCCCCTGGGGGCAATGGCCCTGCTGTTTGCCGACCGGACCCAGATCCGGGTGCACCGCAACTCTTCGCTGACCGTCAAGGCCGTGGCCGGGGAGGTTCATCCCGGGGGCAGCATCTTCCGCCTCAACCAGGGCGGGGCATGGTCCAGAGCCGCCCGGGATGATTCGCGGGTCAGCATTGAAACGCCGTCGGCTACCGCCGCCATCCGGGGAACCGACTGGTCCCTTCAGGTGGATGAAGCCGGCCGGACCACTCTGGTCGTTCTCGACGGAACCGTATCACTGGAAAATGAGTTCGGCCGGGTGGCTGTCTCCCGGGGAGAGATGGCCGTGGCCGAGATCGGTAAAGCCCCCAGTAAAATGATCATGGTGGCGCCGGACGACCGCGAACTGATTTATTACAACATGAGCCTGGCCCAGGCCCTGGGGCTGATTCCCCTGAACGATCTTAAAACCCGTGACCGCCGCCAGGCCAAAGCGGAGCTGGAGGCTGTGGAGGGCGAGAAGCGGACTCCCGTCCAGTGGCTGGATCTGGCCGAACTCGCCTGTGAAGACCATGAAAGCGATCGGGTCCGGCAGTGCCTTGCGGCGGCCCGGGTTGAAAACGACGCCCGACTGTCCGCCCGGGCGAATCTGATCCGAGGCCTGCTGGCTATCGCCGACCTGGAACTGGATCGGGCCGATGAACTGCTGGGCGCGGCCCAGGATAAGCTTGACCCTTCCAGGCGACTGGCGGCCATGATCGGCCGGGCCGGCGTCCTGCTGCTCACGCGGGATGTGGATCCGGCCAAAGCCCTTATCAAACAGATGACGGCGGAATACGGGGCCGAACCCCGGTTTTTGGAGTTTCAGGTGGTGCTGACCGCCTTTGCCGGCGATCTGCCCCTGGCCGCGGACATGGCACGGCAATACAGCGTTCAGTTTCCCGATGAGGCGGGCTTCCCGGGCATGGAAGGCGCGCTGGACCTGCTGCTGGGCCGGGAGGAAGCGGCGGAAAAAGCCGCCGCCAGGACCCTGGCCATTGATCCGGAAGCGGCTTTTGGTTTTTTTGTTCTCGGCACCTGTCAGAGTGACTTCCGCATGGACAAGGAGACCGCCATCCGCACCTTCCGGCAGGGCCTCGGCTTCAACCCCAGCGATCCTGATCTCTGGGGCGCCCTGGGACTGACGTATTATGAGATCGATGAAATGCAGCTGGCCGAAGAAGCCCTCTTGAAAGCCATTTCCATCGCTCCCCGGGACATGGTTTTTCTGTGCAACTACGCCATGCTGCTGCTGGATCAGAACCGCATGGGCGAAGCCGCCGACACCCTTCAGCAACTGGTCGCCATCGAACCCTCCCGGGAAATCACCATGATTCTCCAGGGCCGACAGGATCTGCAGACCGGGCGGATAGCCACGGCCCGGGATGATTTCCTCAAGGCCACCACCGTCAACCCGGGCATGCCCACCGGCTCCCTGGGGCTGGCTATCGCCTATTATCAGAACGGCGAACAGGCCCTGGCCGAGCAGGCCCTGGCCAACGCCGCCCGCCTGGATCCCAATGATCCGGATATCCCCCTGGTGGGAGCGACCATGGCCCTGGACCAGGACCGGTCGGACGACGCCATTGCCTATGCCCGTCAGGCCATTGAAAAATACCGCCGGGTGGAAGGCGTCGGCGTTTCCGGCCTGGCCGCCAACCGAGGGGGCAAGAACACCCTGGGCGGCGCCTTCATGGATTTGTCTTTAAACAACTGGGCCGATTATTACAACGAGGTTTCGTTTGACCCTTATTCGGCGGACAGCCATTTTTACCGGGCCCTTCAGTTTGATGATTATTCCTCGCTTTACCAGGGGCTGATGCTCGAACCGCTGGCGGTTTCCGCCCGCAACCGGCAGACGGATTTTTACCGCCGTCCCTTTACGGATTTTTCGCTTGGCGGCACGGTCAGCCGCCCGGACGAGGGTACGGGCTACAGCCTGGCCGGTGATATCCAGGGCTTTGATCAGTCCCGCCTGCCCATGTCGTACTACTTCAGTTTCGAGGCGGCGGCTTTCCCCGGAGACGTTGAAAACGCCGAGACCCGGCCGGCATACGGTCTGGGCATGGCCGGAATGAATTTGACCCCTCATGATCACGTGATTGTCAACATCAGCGGTTCGGACAGCGAAACCGGCCTGCCGGGAACACGATCGGTCCCGGACAGGGACGATGATATGGAGGCTGACGGGGCGGTCGGCGCCATCGGCTACTCCCATTCCTTCGGGGCCCGCAATGTGTTTATGAGCCTGGTCACGGCCACGCGGGCGCAAAAAACCATACGCAACGATGATCCGTTCGGCACCGGCCTTTCGGCGATTGATTATTCCCTGGTCAGCAATTTCGGGCCGGATGCGTCCCGGCTGCTTTATGCCGCCGGACTGACGGACGTGACCGACCCGGAAAACCCGGGCACGCCTTTGCTGCTGGTCGGCGAATCCGAATCCAGCCTGACCAGCACCATCCCCGATGTCCTGGACACCAAATCCGCCTCCCTGACCGAAATCGACAACAACTTTCTCGGCGTTTCCTGCCAGCACCTGTTTACGGTGGACGAGGTGGACTTCAGTTATGGACTGGATATGGCGTCCGACCGCACCGAGAACCGGGCGCGATGGCTGGAATTTTTCCAGCGCGACCCGGGGGTGGGGTATATTTTCGGCGCGGACCAGTCCCTGCCGTTTGTTTTCGGCGACCCGCTGCCGCAAAAGCAGACAACCCGGCAGCACGGACTGGACGGCAATGGCCATGTCAACGCCTTGTGGCGCATCGACAAGTCATTCTGGGTCGAAGGCGGAAACTTTTTTTACCGTTATGATGATGACGCCGGCACCCGCTTTACCCGCATGGGGCCCCGTGCCGGAATCGCCTGGCAGGTGGATGACAGGGACTGGCTGCGGCTCATGGCCCGCAGGGATTTCGCCCTGCCCGGACTGGCCAGCCTGGCGCCGACGGCTACGGTGGGCCTGTTCAATGACATGACCCGGGTCGGCGAAGGCGGGCGGAGCACGTTCTATCAGGCCCGCTGGGACAGGGAGTGGTTCTCCCATCTGTTTACGGCGCTGAGGCTGGGGTGCCAGGACATTCACCGGTTTGACGTCAGCGCCGCTGAGAACAGCTTTGAAACCTATGCGGTGGATGACGGCCGGATTAACTCCCTGGGCCTGGCCGTCAACCTCTGGGTCCGGGGCGGCATCGGCATCATCACCGATGGAGTGGTCCGGGATACCGCCAACCGCAGCAGCGGCGTCGCGGGCCGGCCGGAACTGCCCCTGGTCCCGGAACGCGAGTTGAAGGCCGGTCTGGCCTGGGTACACCCTTCCCGGATCCGGGCCAGCCTGACGGCCGGCTTTATCGGTGAGCGGCCTGTCGTCGCCGGAACCGCCGACCTGGATGATTATGTCACCACCGACCTGGCCCTCTCCTGGCAGCCCCTTGACCGGCATCTGGATATCGGCCTTTCCGTCACCAATCTGCTTGACGCAAATTTTGACCAGGCCACGGACATGCCCGGTCCCGGCCGGGTGGTCACCGTCAGCGGTAAGGTCCTTTTTTAATAATGATAACGAAACCAAACCTGCGGTCGTGGCTTTTAGGGCTGGCGGTCTTTATGACGCTGGCGATGATTTCGCTTTCCCGTGACTATCGGATGATCGACGACCGGCTGTTTGACTGGTTTTCCACAACCGCCGCCCCCGTTCCTGTAAACTCGCCGGTGATAATAGTGGCCATTGATGAGTCAAGTTTCAGGGAACTGGAGCGGCAGTGGCCCTGGCCGAGAGAAATTCACGGTGCCCTGATCGAGTCCCTGGCCCGGGCGGGCGCCGCCGTGATCGCCCTGGACATCCTTTTCGCCGAACCCACGAATCCGGAATCCGACCGGTTCCTGGCCGATGCCATCGAAAAAGCCCCGCCGGTAGTCCTGGCCGCCGATGAAACTCTGGAAGAAACGCCCCATGTCACCCAGATCATCCGGACGGACCCGCTGGACCTGCTGTTGGCTGCCGGGGCTGTCCCGGGTGTGGCCGCCGTCACGCTGAACCGCGACGGCATTTTAAGAGCGCTTCCCCTCCGGCCGGACGGATTTGCCGTGACGGCCCTGAATCTGTGGCTGACGGCCAGCCGGAAGCCTTCGGTCAAGCTGCCGGCAATCCCTACCGGATCGCCGTACTATCTGCAGTTTGTCGGCCCGGCCCGGAGTTATCCCACGGTTTCTTATTACCAGGCCCTGGTGCCGGAGGAATTTCTCCCCCCCGGTATTTTCAAAAACCGGGTGGTCCTGGTCGGCAAAGCGGTCAAAGCCTCCCCGGAGACGCGGGCAGGCGAAACAGATGCCTTTGCCACGCCCTATACGCGGTCCGCGGGCACGGTCATGGCCGGTGTGGAAGTCCAGGCGACAATTTTCGACAATCTGCGGCTGGGGCTTTTTATCCGGCCCGCGCCCGGGTTTATGGTTCTGGCAGCGCTGGCCGTGTTTGTCGTCCTCCTGGGCCTGGTCCTTCATCCCTGGCGGCCGCGGTCCGCCACCATCACCATGATCGCTCTCATTGTCGTTATGACTGCCGCCAGCTTTTTACTGCTGCGTTATGGACGGGCCTGGATTTCGCCGTCGCTGTTTGTGCTGGCGGCGCTGATGATCTACGTCGGTGCCGGCGGGACCGCCTTTGTCGCGGAGCAGGCCGCGCGCCGCCATATCCGGCTGGCCTTCAGCCGCTACCTGGCCCCGGCTCTGGTGGACCAGTTGGCCGCTGACCGGTCCCGCCTGGTTCTGGGAGGCGAAATCCGGGACATGACCCTCATGTTCTGCGATGTCCGCGGGTTCACGGCCTTGTCGGAGCGCTTCGCGGAAGATCCCCAGGGACTGGTTCATGTCATGAACCGGCTATTCTCGGCGCTGACCGCCGTTATTTTAAAACACGGCGGCACCGTGGACAAATTCATCGGCGACTGCATCATGGCCTTCTGGAACGCTCCCCTGGAGGTTTCCGACCACGCGGCCCGGGCCTGCGCCGCCGCCCTGGACATGATAGCCGCCGTTAGCCGCCTGAACGATGAGTTTGCCGCTGAACCGGCGCCTGCCGGCAACCCGGCTCCTAAGCTGGATGTGGGCATCGGCATCAATACCGGACCGTGCGTGGTGGGCAACATCGGCGCCGAACAGCGTTTTGACTATTCCGTGCTGGGCGACCCCGTCAACCTGGCCTCACGGCTTGAGGGACAATCCAAAACTTACGGTACGCGCATTGTCGTCGGCCCGGAGACAGCGGCCGCCGCGGCGGATATGGCGTTTCTCGAACTGGACCTGATCGCCGTCAAAGGCAAAACCAGGGCTATGCATGTTTTTGCCCTGATGGGCGGGCCGGAGTTAAGGAGAGGTGAAGCCTTCAGCAGGCTTCAGGAGCGGCACAACCGGCTGCTGGGATGTTTCCGTAAGCAGGAGTGGGCGGCGGCCCGGACAGCGCTGGCGGCATGCCGGGAGCTGGCGCCGGACCAGGGGCGGCTGCATGATCTGTATAGCCGGCGCATCGATCATTATGAAATTCATCCGCCGGAAGAGGGATGGGCCGGGGTTTACGTCGCGGACACCAAGTAGCCGGTATCAGATATCTTTTAACGCCACGTTGGCCGGTGAGTTCCGGACGGCGTCATAAACGGCGTTGACGGCGCCTGAAATAACGTCAAACTCCCGGGACCGCTCCACCGGCAGTTCGTTCACCCCGCTTTTGTCCAGGGCCTCCAGCACCGCGGCGACGGTGATGGTGTTGATGTCACGGGCCGGCTGCCAGGCGGATGCGGCGCCTTCCCGGCATTCTGTCCGGTTAATCTGGTTGCCCGCGGACAGGGCGGACAGGATCGACTTGACCAGGCGGATGGGAATGTCAAGGGCCTCTGATATCTCCCGGTCTGTCAACGGCCGGTCTCCCCGCTGAAAGGCTTTGACCATCAGGTGGAGAACGGACAGGCTGAGGGATTTTTTCAGGGAATCACTGATATTCCGGCTGTCCGGCGCCAGTTCGTATTCATCCACGTTCTGGTGGGCAAACGACAGTTCGGCCCCGAACAGGACGATCAGCCAGCTCAACTCCAGCCAAATCAGAAACAGGGGCAGGGCCGCGAAACTGCCGTAGATGGCGTTGTAGCGGGACACGCCCACCTGAAAATAGATATAGGCCCACTGCAGAAGTTTGAAGGCCGTTCCGGCCACGATTCCCCCAATCAGACCCGACTTGACGGCGACCCGGATGTTGGGCATGAACACATAAATAAAAGTGAACAGGATCCAGATTACCCCATAGGGCAGCAGTTTTAACAGCCCCATGATGACCGGGCTGAAGATGCCCAGCACCGCGACTTTTTCAGTGATCATGGTGATCCGGCTGATGATCAGCACCGTGGCGCTGCCGGACATAATCAGCAGCAGCGGCGATATCAGGAGGATGGCGAGATAATCGCTGAACTTCTTTCTCAACGGCCGCCCCGCGGCGGCGGCCCAGATGTCGTTGAGGGAGCGCTCGATGTTGTCCATGACCTTGAGGGCGGCCCAGATCAGGGCGGCGGCGCTGATCCCGGCCAGTAACCCGCCCCGGGTCTGCTCCAGCATGGCGCGGGCGTATTCGATGATCCTGTTTATAATTTCCTGCTGCCCGGCAAACTGCTCCAGCAATTCTTTCTCCAGCATGTTCTGGACGCCGAACCCCTTGGCCACGGCAAAGGCCATGGCCATGACCGGAACAATGGACAGAAGGGAATAAAAAGTAAGTGCCGATGACCGCAGGGGGCATTGATCGCTGATGAACTTTGACGCCGCCACCAGGAGGATTCTCAGACTCCGGACGGAAAAGCCTTTTTTCCCTTCCAGGTCTTTGAGCCGGATCCGCCACAGGTCGGTGGTAAGAAAGTTTCTGCCGCCGGAGATTAGAGCGGGGATTTTTTTGGTGGCATTTTTCAAAGAGGCGGAACCCTTCTTATCAGACTCAAAAACGGGGAGTCCGGAAGTTCAGCGCACGGTGCCGGAGATGAAGCATCCGCCCCCGCCCCCGCCCCCGCTACCGCTACCGGATCCTTTCTGGACGACAATATAAACAGAATCCATCGCCACTGCGCCGGAAAAATCCTCCACGGTCAAGGTGAATTCCATGGTCAGGGTATCAGCGTTTATCCCGGGTGCGGTAAACGTCGGGCCGGCCGCGGACGGGTCGGACAGGGTTACAACAGGGCCTTCCGTCTGCCGCCAGCTGTAGCTCCGAATGCCGTCATCCGGATCAAAGGAGCCGGAGCCGTCCAGCGTCACCAGGCTTCTTTCGTGGACCGTTTGACCGTCGCCGGCATCGGCCGAAGGCGGATCGTTAATATTATCCTCGTCGGTATCCTGAACAGTTATGGAAACGGTGTCGGTGTCGGTTGCTCCGTCAGTGTCCGTTACGGTGAGCTGGAACAAAAGCGCTTGCTGCCCGGACTGGATTTGCGGGGCGGTAAAAAAAGGCGCGGCCACGGTTGGGGACGACAGGATGACCACGGGGCCATCGGTCTGCTGCCAGTGGTAGCCGATGATACCGTCATCCGGATCCAACGATCCGGAACCATCCAGAAAAACCCGCGCATCTTCCATAACGGACTGGTCTTCGCCGGCATCTGCCGCGGGCGGGATGTTCGGTTCCGCTATTTTAAAATTGGCCCGGACTGTCTTCTGCCCGTCAGCCACGGATACGGTTATCGGGTTGCCGGTTACCGTCGTATAATTTACGGTCCAGTTGACAAACTCATATCCGGGATTGGGCACGGCCGTAAGCGTGTAGCTGATTTGCAGCACATAAACCGACGGATAAACGCTCGGGTTGGTTGAAAACTGAGGAGAAGTGATATTACCGCTTCCTGCCGGGTCGACCTTTACGGTCAGTCTATCATAACAGGTCGCGGCCGCGGGACCGGTCAGCATAACCGACAGGCAGAACAGAAAAAGAAGGACACAACCGGAAACTTTTTCAAGGCGGCCGTACAGAAAATGATGATGAACCATACCTCCCCTCCTCTGTTAATATACCGGTATGAAACGGTTACCGGCCGGCTTCGGTAATAAAACATCCGGCGCTGGATCCCCCGATGGGGCCGCGCTTGACTTTAATGGTTACGGTGTCCTCGGATTCCAACCCCGCGAAATCCTCAACGATCAGCTTGAACACCAGATATAACGGATCTTCGACCACTTCCACATCCGGAGCGGTAAAGGTAGGGTTAACCAGTAAATTGTTGGACAGGATGACTTCCTTGCCTTCCAATTGTTCCCAGGTGTAGCTCTTGATATCGTTACTTCCATTGGGGTCAGCGGTGCCGGTACCATCCAGTGTTACCAGATCGCCTTCCTCAACCGTCTGGTCGAGGCCCGCGTTCGCGACCGGCGGGTCATTGCCGGAGTCTGCAACGGTAATGGCGACGGTGTCGGTGCCGGTTTCACCGGGCACGTCTTCAACGGTCAGTTGAAAGATCAGTATGATCGGGCTTTCGGCAGCCGAAACCGCCGGAGCGGAGAACGTCGGGTTGATGGCGGCCGGGTTGGACAGGGTAACCGCGGTCCCGGATGTCTGCTGCCATTGATATTTCCGGATGTCGTTATTCGGATCAAACGAACCGGAGCCGTTTAATATGACAAAGGCGTTTTCGTCAACGGCCTGATCATCACCCGCGTCCGCCGTGGGGGCGGTGTTGGGGGCGCCCGCTATGCGGAAGAAAGCGGTAACGGCTTTCGCTTCTTCGGAAACGTCCACCGTTAAGGGGTTTTCGGCTTGTGTTGTCGCGTTAACGACCCAGTCGACAAATTCATACCCTTCATTCGCATTGGGTACGGCGGTCAGGTCATATGTATCGCTGCAGGTAAAACTCGCCGGGTAATCCGCTATCGGTGTTTCAAATTGAGGAGAGGTAACTGTTCCGCCGTCTGCCGGGCTGACATTCACGGTCAGCGTTGGAAAACCTCATGCCGCATCAACGGATCCAGGCATCATCAGAAAAAAGCCGGACAGAATCAGCAAAACCCAGCAGAACAATTTTTCATGGCCGCGGCGTAAAAAACGTTTTTGAAGCATTTTATCCTCCTCAATACTTTTTGTTTCGAACCGCTGTTGTCTTCATTCGGACAAACGGGTGAGGCTGCAACAGGAAATCGGTATAATTTCATTTTATAACATTTCCTGTATTACAAGTCAATTTTTCATATAACCAGCATGAATTTAAGGGCGCTTCTATAGTTTACAAGCGGTGTTCGGTGCTGGTTTCAGAAAAAAAGAGGGCTCAAGGGGATGTTTGGCCCCTTGAGCCCTCGATCACCGGGATCCTTTGACCCCGTCAGCTACGAATTGATGATCTTCTTGGCCAGTTCGTCATTGGCGTCGGCCACATGGGTGATGCCGGTTTCCCGGGCGGTTTCCCGGTTGGCGGCGAACAGATCGGTACGGGCGATCTGCTTCAGCGAGAACTTTCTGGCGCCGGCCATGAGTTGCTGCAGGCCGCAGGAAAGTTTGTCGACCAGGGTGCAGAAGGCGATGGCGCCATAGGGGATGTTGGCCATTTCCTTTTTGCCCAGTTTCTTTTCCACGTCAAAGTAGGCGGCAAAAATTTCCTCGGGCTTGCTGCCGATGCTGGAGACCGTTTTCGGCAGGGCGTCCCAGTTGCCCCAGAGGGCTTTCCGGCGCTCCGGATGCAGGGCGCCTTCGATGTTGCAGCCGAGGAATCCCGGAATCATGACGGCCCGGCCCATGCAGATCAATTTGGCGTAAGGCGCGCCCAGGGCCAGGGCCTTGAAGATATGGTCTTCCAGGGCAAAGCCGCCGGCAAAGGAAAGATCGACGACGTCGGCGCCCTTGGCGGCCAGCATGGCGGTGTATTCGTACGCTTTGGAGTGGAGGTTGATGGAGGGAACGCCCCAGCTCTGCATCATGTTCCAGGGGCTCATGCCGGTGCCGCCGCCGGAACCGTCGATGGTCAGCAGGTCAAGACCGGCGTCGGTGGCGAACTTGATGGCCATGGCCAGTTCGGTCATGCCGTAGGAACCGGTTTTCAGGGAGATGCGGTTGAAGCCGAGGGATCGCAGGTATTCCACGCTGCTCATGAAGTCTTCCCGGACCTGATCGACGGTGTCCAGGTTGGTTCCGCCCAGGCGGCTGTGACGGGCGAAGGACCGGATGGCGCCTTCCTTGAACGCCTTCTGAACTTCCGGCTTGGTCGGATCCGGATCGACCACATAGCCGCGGTTTTTCAGGAACAGGGCATAGTCCAGGGTGGTGACCTGAATTTCACCGCCGATGTCCTTGGCGCCCTGGCCCCATTTGAGCTCGAGAATGCACTTGTTGCCGTACTTTTCGGCCACGAACTCGGCCACGCCGTTGCGGGTGTCTTCCACGTTCATCTGAACGATGATGGCGCCGTAGCCCTTGTCGGCATAGCGCAGATAGCCGTCGATGCGGCGTTCCAGTTCCGGCGCGCCCTTGATCTTTCCTTTTTTGGACTTACCGGTACCGATCTGGGATTTACGGTCAACGCCGACCACGTTTTCGCCGATGACGATGGGGATACCGCACAGGGCGCCGCCGATGGCAAAAGAATTCCAGTACCGCTCGGCGACAAATGTGGAGCCGAGGGCACCGGTCATCAGGGGCACACGGACCTTGGTTTTGACGGTTTTACCGAACTGGGTTTCCAGGCTGACGTTGGGAAAGATGCAGTCGTCCGGGTCGTTGCTCAGCCCCTTGGAAAGGCCCTGAGCGCCGTAGGCATATCCCTGAATCCGGAGAGAGTTGTAGGAAACGCCCACATGGGTGGTGTTGTTGGCGCCGGCGGTGACCATGCCGAAATCTCTGGGATAGATTATTTTCCGGCCGATCAGGCTGGACAGCCAGGTTTCACATTTTCCCTGGCAATCCGCCCGGCACAGAGTGCATAAACCGGATTCGGCGGGATTTCCCCGGTTGGCGGTGCCCAGCACGTCATTGCTTTTTGCGAATCTCATCTGCTCCATTTCTTTCTCTCCTTCATTATGTATTGTTGTTGGCGCAAAAAAAAACGTCTGACTCCCGGCAGGGTTACCTTTGCCGGGAAACAGACGTCTTTGTCTTTTCTGTCCCGCCGCACATCGTCGTGCGGCAAGTTAAGTGTGTTTTACAAAACTTGATAAAGTTAAGATATACTAAAACTTGTGTCAAGCAAAAAAATCCGGAATTGCTCTTGATTCCGCATGAAGGTTGTCGTTTATTGTTTTAAAAATCAGATATCGGCGGGAAAAACAGGAGAGGGGACTATGGGCATGCATAAAACAGCGGTTACAACGGGCGTTCCTGACCTTGACCGGCTTCTGGGCAGGGGCGTTTTTATCGGTGACAATGTCGTCTGGTATGACGAGGAGGGCCTGCTGGCGTCTGTCTTCAGCCTCAACCTCATTCAGGCCTCGGCTGAAGGCGGTAAATACATCATCTACGTCAGTGTCGATCGCAGCCCGAAGAATCTGCTGGAGCGGCTCGGCAAAATGGCGGACAGCCCTTACGTGATCATCCTTGACTGTTTTACCCACGGCCTGGGCGAATCATCCGACGTCTTTCTGGATTTTTACAAGCGGAAAAAGGCCGAACGAAAATGCCGGCTTGTCTGCGTCGAAGAGCCCCGGAACATGGAACGCCTTTCGGAGGCGTTTTACGGAATACACCGGAAACTGCCCGGCGATGTCCGGTTCGTGTTCGAAAGTCTGACCGGGATGCAGTCCCTGTGGGGCGGTGAGGAACAGATATTAAAATTTTATGCCAGCGCCTGTCCCCGGCTGTATGAGTTGAATACGGTCGCTTACTGGGTCGTGGAAAAAAAGGCGCACACCGACCGGCTGAAGGCTCATTTCAACAAAGTTACCCAGGTGGCCGTTGATCTGTCCATCCGGCGGGGGAAAACCTATTTGTCCGTGGAAAAGGCCGAAGGCCGGGATACCACAATATTGAACAATCCCGTTGCTTACTGGACCAAGGGTATGGTGGTGACCTTTGACGCCGGGCGGTCGGGAGCAGGACCGATTGACGTGGGCCGGCGGATCAGGGACCTGCGCAACCAGAGAGGCATATCCCAGAACGACCTGGCCCGGCAGGTCGGTGTGACATCCAGCAATATTTCCCAGATTGAAAACAGCCTGATTTTTCCGTCCATTCCCATGCTGATGCGGCTGGCGGGGATTTTTTCGGTGAATATCAGTTATTTTTTTGATCAGGCCGGGGGCAGCAAGCCGGCGGCGGTGTTTTCGCCGGACGATGCCATCCCCGTTATGCTGCCGGGGATGAACCGGCAGGATATCACCGTAAAACAATTACTGCCCAGCGGGATGGAAACGCCCATGATCCCCTATTTGATTGAATTTTCTCCCGGAGCCATGCTGACGGGCCATTTTCTGGTTCACAAGAAGGACGAAGCCGGGTGCCTGCTGTCCGGCCGACTGGCCTTGACCATTGAAAACGAGCGGCAGGAGATCGATGCCGGCGATTTTATTCTGCTGACCTCGGAAATTCCCTCCCAGTGGGAGAACAGGGGGCGGAAACCGGCCCGTCTGCTATGGATTATTCAGAAGTAGTTTCCGCCGGCTTTGGTTGCATTGTTTTCGACATTTCAGGGCGTGGCCCCCGGATATGGCCGTTTTGGATTTTTTCTCTCTCCTGTCTGATGCAGAATTTTCTTGAAACAGCCTGTGCAAGCTGTAAATATACAAAAAACACAACCTTATTATAAAAGAGGAAACATGGAAAAGAACGGTCCGGGAAAGCGGCTGATCCTGTTGACGTCTGTGATGATTGTCCTTTTTTTCGCGGCAACCGCCGCCTTGGCGGAAGATGTCATCAAAATCGGTGTGGCCGGGGCCCACAGCGGCGACCTGGCCTCCTACGGCCTGCCCACGGTCAAGGCCGCCGAACTGGTCGTCAGGGAGATCAACGCCAGGGGGGGCGTGCTGGGCAAGCCGGTGGTGCTGCTGACCGAAGATGACGCCTGCAAACCCGAGCTGGCCACCAACACCGCCACCAAGCTGGTTTCCCAGGGGGTGTGCGCCGTCATCGGCCACATCTGCAGCGGCGCCACCAAGGCGGCTATGAGCATCTACAAGGGCGCCAACATCATCTGCGTGTCCCCGTCGGCCACCAAGGCCGATCTGACCTTGAGCGGCGATTACCCCAACTTCTACCGGACCATCGCCAACGACGACACCCAGGCCCGGCTTCAGGCCAGATTTGCCGTCGAGACCCTCAAGGCGAAGAAAGTCGTCATTCTTCACGATAAGGGCGACTACGGCAAGGACCTGGCGGAACTGGCCCGGAAGCACTTTGAAAAGGCCGGCGTTGAGGTGGCGCTTTTTGAGGGCGTCACGCCCGGAGCGGTGGACTACACGGCCATCGTCCAGAAGGTCAAACTCAACAAGCCGGATCTGGTGGTCTGGGGCGGGTACCATCCCGAGGCCTCCAAGATCGTCACCCTGATGCGCAAGAAACGGATGGAGACGCCCTTCATGGGCGCCGACGGCGTCAAGGACAACACCTTCATCAAGGTGGCAGGCGGGGCGGCCGAAGGGGTTTACGCCACCGGACCCCGGGACGTGTCGCAGAACCCCATGACGATTGCCGCCTGGAAAGCACACCGGGAAGCCTACAAGTCGGACCCCGGCGCCTTCTTTGACAACGCCTACGCCGCCACCCTGGCCCTGCTCAACGCCATAGAGAAAGCCGGCTCCACGGATTACGCCGCCGTGACGAACGCGCTCAAAGCCGAAACCGTGGAAACCCCCCTGGGTCGGATCGGCTTTGACCAAAACGGCGACGCCACCGGCATCGGGTTCACGGTTTACCGGGTGGAGCAGGGCGCTTTCAAAGAGCAGCCGTAAACATGGACGCCCCGTACTTCCTGGAGCTCTTTCTGGGCGGGCTGACCCGGGGAAGCATATACGCCCTCATCGCCCTGGGCTACACCATGGTCTACGGCATCATCGAACTGATTAACTTCGCCCATGGCGAGATCTACATGATCGGCGCCTTCACCGCCCTGATTGCCGCCAGCGTGCTGAACATGATGGGCGTCAATGAGGCGGCCGTCATCCTGCTGGCCGTCTCCCTGGCCGTGGTCTATGCCTGCGCCTACGGCTTTACCGTCGAAAAAATCGCCTACAAGCCCCTGCGCCGGGCCCCGCGGCTCTCGGCCCTGATCAGCGCCATCGGCATGTCGCTTTTCCTTCAGAACTACGTCCTGCTGGCCCAGACGTCCGACTACCTCCCCTTCCCCAGCCTCATCCCGGATTTCGCCTTCTGGGAACCCTACGCCCACATCATCGGCTCCACGGAAATGGTGATCCTGGCGACGACGGCGGTCATCATGGTGCTGCTCACCTTCCTGATCCGCTTCACCCGCGTGGGCAAGGCCATGCGCGCCACGGCCCAGGACAAAACCATGGCCGCCCTTGTCGGGGTGGACGTGAACCAGGTCATCTCCGTCACCTTTATCGTGGGGTCGGCCACGGCGGCCGTGGGCGGCGTGCTGATCGCCTCGCACATCGGCCAGATCAATTTCTACATCGGCTTTCTGGCCGGCATCAAAGCCTTTGTGGCGGCCGTTCTGGGCGGCATTGGCAGCATCCCCGGCGCGGTCCTGGGCGGCCTGGTGCTGGGCTGCGCGGAAAGCGTTTTCGCCGGAACCGTTTCCAGCGACTACGAGGACGTTTTCGCCTTTGTCTTCCTGGTGCTGGTGCTCATTTTCCGGCCGTCCGGTCTTCTGGGCCGGCCGGAAACGAAAAAGGCGTAATTAATAATGATGAAGGAACTCTCCAAAGCCCTGCTGGTCAGCCTCTGGTTCATGTTCCTGACCTTCCCCATCCTGGTCATCCGGGTCAACACGGTGGAAAACACCGTTGAGTGGCGCTGGCGGAACATGCTGATGGTGGGCGCGGCCGCCTTTGCGCTCCATATCGTCTGGGGGCGTATGCTGGCGCGGGGGCAGCGGCGCCAGACCGGCGCCGGACGGAAAACCCCGGGCGGTATCGCCCCGGGGCATCGCCTGTCCCGCTTCCGGCGGTTTGGCCCGGCCGGGATCCTCCTGCTGACAGCCGGCCTGGCGGCCCTGCCGTTTTTTTCCTCCCTTTACCAGGTTAACATCCTCATCACCGCCATGATCTACATCATGCTGGGCCTGGGGCTGAACATCGTGGTCGGCCTGGCCGGCCTCCTGAACCTGGGCTACGTCGCCTTCTACGCGGTCGGCGCCTACTCCTACGCCCTGCTGCATCTACATTACGGCCTGAACTTCTGGCTGGCCCTGCCCCTGGGGGCCTCGCTGGCCGCCCTGGCCGGCATCGCCCTGGGCTATCCGGTGCTGCGCCTGCGGGGCGACTACCTGGCTATCGTCACCCTGGCTTTTGGTGAAATCATCCGGCTGGTGCTGGAAAACTGGAGCGGCTTTTCCTTCGGGCCGAGCGGCATCGCCGACATCCCCCGGCCGCCCCTGTTCGGGATCTCCATGTCCCTGGAAGCCAGCACCGTCTTTTTCTATTTTCTGATGCTCCTGATGGTGACCCTGACGGTCTTCGTGGTGACGCGGCTCCAGCACTCCCGGATCGGCCGGGCCTGGGTGGCCCTGCGGGAGGACGAGATCGCCTGCCAGGCCATGGGCATCGACACCACCCGGATCAAGCTGGCCGCCTTCGCCCTGGGCGCCACCTGGGCCGGGCTGGGCGGGGTGCTCTTCGCCTCCCGGACCACCTTCATCAATCCGGCCTGCTTCACCATCTGGGAGTCCATGCTCATTCTCTGCATCGTGGTCCTGGGCGGCATGGGTTCCATCATCGGGGTGGTCGTCGGCGCCCTGTTCCTGATCCTGCTGCCGGAATACCTGCGGGCCTTTTCCGAGTATCGCGTCCTGCTGTTCGGCCTCCTCCTGGTACTGATGATGATCTTCCGGCCGGGCGGTCTCCTCCCGGACCGTCGGCGCACCTACCACTTCAAGGGGGAAACCGGATGAGCGCCGCCGTACCAGTCCTGAAAGTCTCCGGCCTGCGCATGGATTTCGGCGGACTGCGCGCCCTGGACGGCGTCGATCTGGAAATCCGCCGGAACGAAATCGTGGCCCTGGTCGGGCCCAACGGCGCCGGCAAAACCACCTTCTTCGACTGCCTCACCGGCATCGTCACCCCCACCGGCGGCGACATCGTCATCATCCCTCCCGGGGAAAAGAGCCAGCGGATCAACGGCCTGGCGCCCAACCGCATCACCGAGAAGGGGCTGGCCCGGACATTCCAGACCATCCGGTTGTTCCCCGGCATGACGGTCCTGGAAAACGTCATGATCGGCCGGCACTGCCGGCTCACCTCCGGCATCCTGGGCGCCATCTGCCGCGACCGCCGGACGCGGGCCGAAGAGGAAAAGGTGGTCCATGACAGTTATGCCGTTCTGGAGAAGATCGGCCTGACCGCATACGTCAACGAACCGGCGAAGAACCTGCCTTACGGCGCCCAGCGCCGGCTGGAAATCGCCCGGGCCCTGGCCACCGGGCCTTTCCTCCTGCTCCTGGACGAACCCGCCGCCGGCATGAACCCCAGGGAGACGCAGGAACTGGACGAACTCATCGTCCGGCTGCGCGACATGGAGAATGTCTCCATCCTGCTGATCGAGCATGACATGAAACTGGTCATGAACCTGTCCGACCGGATTTATGTTTTAGATTACGGACGAAAGATTGCCGACGGCCGGCCGGAGCAGATCCGGTCCGACCCGAAAGTGATCAAGGCCTACCTGGGGGAGGATTTCGATGCTTGAGCTGGTGAACGTCTGCGCCGCTTACGGCAACATCACCGCCCTGCGGGATGTTTCCCTCAAGATCATCGAGGGTGAAATCGTCAGCCTCATCGGCGCTAACGGCGCGGGCAAGACCACCACCCTCATGACCATCTGCGGGGTGGTGCCGGCGCAAAAAGGGCAGATCCGTTTCCTGGGCCGGGCCGTCACCGGCCTGCCCGCCGCAAAGATCGTCTCCCTGGGCATCTCCCAGGTCCCGGAAGGCCGGCGCATCTTCCCCCGCCTGACCGTGCAGGAGAACCTGGATATGGGCGCCTATTTACGTAAAGACCGGGCGGGTATCCGCCAGGACCTGGACTACATCTTTGACCTGTTTCCGATTCTGCAGCAGCGGCGGCACCAGGCCGGCGGAACCTTGAGCGGCGGCGAACAGCAGATGCTGGCCATATCCCGGGCCCTGATGGCCCGGCCCCGGCTCCTGCTGCTGGATGAACCGTCCCTGGGGCTGGCGCCCATCATGATCCGGCATATCTTCGACATTATCCGCAAGATCAACGTGGAAAACGGCACCGCCATTTTTCTGGTGGAGCAGAACGCCAACCTGGCGTTGAAGGTTGCCGGCCGGGGCTATGTCATGGAAAACGGATGCGTCACCCTGACCGATTCGGCCCGGCGCCTGCTGGAGAACCCGGAAGTCAGGAAGGCCTACCTGGGCATGTGATTCCGGTCCAAATCAAAGCGCTCTTAAACGTTGGCTGCGTCGCCTCCTCCTGGCCGCCTTGAGATCATCTTTGATTTGAAAACGGGATACGGACGGTCCTGTTTTCCGCATTGACGCTCCCGGTCGGTTTTTATATATCGGGTTTAGGGCATTAATTATTGATCTGCGATGGGGACAAACGTGCCATGAGATCTTCTTTTTTCTCAACAACAGCGGTTTATATCTTCGCGGCAACGATACTCTGCTTGGCCGGGTGCGATGATAATGGTCACGGTCGCAATCCGGATGAGTACCGGGTCTGCGTCAACGGCGTCATGCAGCCCGGCCGGGTCGTCACCCGGAACACGGCCGGCGGCCTGGTGGCGGACGCCGGCGGTCTGGCCTCCAGGCTGCCAGGAATGCGGCTCTACCCCATGAACAACCCGCTCAACGCCGGCATCGCCCTTCAGTACGGCAAGTCCGTTTCCTTTGCCTCCGTCGGGTTCGCTTCGGGTTTCTGTTCGGCCCGGGAAGTCGCCATGACCCCGCCGATGGAATCCGCCGCCGGCATCTACTGGGCACCATTGAACTTCTTCGCGCAGGCGGTGTCCGGAGACATTCAGCTTTCGGAAGACGAGCGAATCATCACGGTCACCATGCCACCACCGGGAGAAATCGGGGACAAATTTCCGGAAGCCGGGATGATCGCCGGCCAACTGAAAAACGATTTTATTGTCCAGCCGGGAGAAATCTGCCGGACCGATCCTATCCGGCTGTATGCCGCGGGATACGTGGAGGACTGCAACGGCAACAACGCCGGGGCCTCTTATCTGGTCACCCAGGTGCCACCCTCGCCCCGGTCCGGAGAGCTATCCACTGTCCCTATGATTCTGAAAATGGATCAGGACGAGGCTTTTGTCTGGATAGGCCGCACCCCGCCGGAAACCCGGTATTTCAGCTACCAGTTATATCTGATGAACCGGTTCTACGCGGATGAGGGAACGCCGACGGTGAAAAAGCTTTATGCCCGGCTGGCTGATGCCGTCAACAGCTACAACTTCCCCTTCAGCAATGATCCGTTTGAGCAGTTTTTCGTGCTGATCATCGCCGGTAACCGCAGCACCTGCGACGCGGTGGAGCGGGCGGTCCTGGCCGCCGGAATTGATTCGGGCCGCATCCTCTCCCTGGTTATCCCGAATCGGACCGAACCGGACCTGCCCATCCGGTTCGGTCTGGATCTTGCGGCGGACAGTTTTAATTTTCTCCACCGGGCCTCGGTTTTTGCCAGTGAGGTGGATGAGGATGCCTATACCGCCGATCCCACCCTGGAAATCCTGCGCGTCACCCCCATGACGGAACTGGCGTCAAACCCCATGGAACGGCAAGACTCCCGGGACCGCCGCACCGGCGTCCGGGAACAGGACACGCCCGGACTGGCGGAAATGCTGGAAGAACTGAAAACGGAAATCATCGCCGCCCACGGCGGAGACTACCAGTACGTCAGGGAGCTGGGGACCGGCACCTGGATGTTTCCGGGAGGTGACGTGGCCATCGCCGAAGCCGAAGACGTCCTGGGGGAGACCAACGACACCTTGTATCTGAAAACCAGGGAGTTCATCCTTCATGAGGATGATCTCATCGTGGTCTTTGGCGCCAACCACGACCTGACCGGAAAATCCGTCTACTCCAACGTGAGCTGTTATGGATTGGCCGAAAACGGCGTCGGCGGCATCGTCAGTACCCCCTGGTCGCCGGAGGCCCCTGGACGCAGGTCTTATTTCGGCACGGCCCCGGCCTATCTGCGCGACCTGCCCGACGCCGACCCGGACCGGTCGAACATGCTCTATGTCTACAAATTCGCCCGGACCGCCTTGGATGAAAACACTTTCGCCATCCCCTACAACCCGGATGGCTCCTTTACCGGTCACAACAACGGGGACACGGTCTTCATGGGATTCCGGATATACGTGGACCGGCTGACCACCGTCGGGCCCTGGCCGGGCGATGTCCGGGACGGCAGTTACTTTTCCGTGACCGGCCCCCCGGACGGTGAGGTGTTCTTCGACCAGGCGATACTCTTTACCAATTCATCGCCTTAAGGCTGTCCATCCCGGCCGAAAACGCTGTTCAGCACCCCTGCCAGCTGGTCCCGGGTGTAGGGCTTGGGCAGAATACCCTGGAAACCATGGGCTTTGTAATCAGCCATGACCGGATCATTGGAATATCCGCTGGAGACGATGGCCTTGATCCCGGGATCGATCTTCAGGATCTCCCGCATGGCTTCTGCCCCGCCCATGCCTCCTGGAACGGTCAGGTCGAGGATGATCAGGTCATAGGGCGCTCCTGACTGAAGGCCTTGCCGAACCATCTCCACCGCCTGAAGACCATCCGTGGCTGAAAAGGCCTCATATCCCATCTCGCCGAGCATAATGCCCGCCATGATCAGAATCTGGTTGTGATCATCCATGACCAGTACCTTACCGCGGCCCTGATGCTTTGTCTGTTTTTCTTCCGTCTGTGCGTGTTTTTCGGAACAAGCCGCCAGGAAAAGGGTAAACGCCGTGCCGTTTTGAAGCGCCGAGCGGACGGTGATATGGCCGCCGTGCCGTTTAATGATTGAAAAAGTGGTGGCCAGTCCCAGACCGGTTCCTTTTTCCTTGGTCGAAAAATAGGGATCAAAAATTCGGGGCAGGTCTTCCGGAGCAATGCCCATTCCCTGATCCTCGACGACTATTTTCACATAGCGCCCGGGAGATAAGGGCAGGGCGGTGTCGTCTTTAATGATCGCGTTTGCCGTCGTTATGGTAACGGTGCCTCCCTCGGGCATGGCCTGGCAGGCGTTGATGACGAGGTTGCCGATGGCCTGATTGACCTGGCCCGGGTCAACGTCTCCCGGCCACAGATCGGTTGATAATTCGAACGCGCATCCGCATTTGGAGCCGCGGGTTACAAACCGGGCGGATTCTTCGATGAGCCGGTTCAGGTCGGTTGACTGTTTGATGGGCGCGCCGCCTCTGGCAAAGGTCAGGAGCTGTTGGGTCAGGAGCCGGGCTTGAGATGCGCCGGTCTGAATACTGGACAGGATATCAACCAGAGGGTCTTCTTTTGTAAGCAGAGACTGGCCATAGGAGGCATTGCCGAGAATTACCCCCAGCATGTTGTTAAAATCGTGGGCGATACCGCCGGCCAGGGTCCCCAGGGATTCCAGTTTCTGGATCTGGAGCTGCTGGGCTTCTATCTCTTCCTTGCGTTCCCGCTGCCTGACGTTATCGGTAATATCACGGACAATGCCGCTGATGCTGATGACCTTTCCGTCCTTTCGTTCCAGGGGAAATTGAATGGTATGAAGAATGTGTTCCCTGCCGTCGATCGACAGGGGCCTGATTTCGTTGACCGTCTCTCCTTGGAAGGTTCTGTCGTCTACCGCATTGATCACCGCCGCGTATCGGGGTCCATAAAGTTGTTCCGGCGTTTTCCCGAGCAAAGCCTCCTGTTTCCGTCCGAACAGCTTGATAGCGGCCGGATTCAGGAAGGCATACTGCCTGTTTTCATTTTTGATGAAGATGCAGTCCTGGGCCGCCGCGGCAATGGCCGCATAACGCTGTTCGCTGGCCGTCAGCGCTTTTTTCAACCGTTTTTTTTCGGTCAGGTCGATCCCGATGCCTATTTTTGTTCCGTCCCTCAATGAAATGCTGGCGCACAGCAAATCAAGCATTCGACCATCCAGGGCCCGGGTTGTAAACTCTTCCCAGTCGCCGCTGGAGGAATCAATAAAATCAATTGCCCGTTGGAATTCCTCAGGGTCCGGATAAAGCTCTGCCCAAATATCGACGCCCCGGGCCATGTCCGGCTGACAGCAAAGGGTATTCTGAAAACAGCGATTGATAAACTGGGGGGCCCGATGCTGGTCGATCACAACGATCATGGCGGGAATATTGTCAAGAATGGTGTTGAGTATTTCGGTCCGGTTCCGCAGCAACTCTTCCAGCTGTTTGCGATCGGTGATGTCCCTTCCCACCGCGATGTACTGGCCGCCAGCTTCCGTATCCCAGACCTTCCAGTCGATCCATTTGCATTCCCCGTTTTTACAGCGATAGCGGTTTTCGATTTCAATCAGTTTGGCGCCGGTCGAGGCGCTGGCCAGCGCTTCAGCGGTCTTCTCGCGATCATCCTCGTGCACAAAATGGAGGAAAGGCTTGCTGCAGAATTCTTCCGGACTGTATCCGAGAATTTTTTCAAAGGAGCCGTTGATTTGTTTAAAGTATCCCTGCAGATCGGCAAAGCCGATCAGATCCGGAGAGGTATCGAAAATCCGCTGAAGGCTCTTTTTCAGGCGGTCATGTTTCCGGACGATCGACTCAATCTCTTCGTAAACCGGTCTTTCGGGCACGTTGCTCTCTTTCAACAAAAAACGGGGGACAGTATATTGATTTCATAAACGCGTGCCCGGGCTCTCTCCGACACAGAAGAAATCAATATACTGTCCCTGGAATTACTTCAGTATACTGTCCCCGGATTTTTATTCTCCGGTTACAACGCAGGTAACCGTCTGGACGATGTTCAGGAAGTTTTCGACCTGAACGTCGACCGTCGAGATTTTGGTGATATTGCCGGCTCTGGCGGCATTGGGAATGCTGGCGTCCGAGGCATCCCCGAAAAAGCCGAAGTAAATATTGTCGGAAGCCTTGCCCACCTTGGGCCCCATGGGGTTGCCCGTGGCCGTGATGGGAATGGGGTAAGTGGCGCAGGACATCAGCGTTACCGCCAGAAAGATACAAGCCGCGGCGACCATCAGTTTTCTCATAACCGTTCTCCTTTTTTAAGCGTTTTATTTTATCCGACAAACCCGGAGCACCCTTCTTAAACAAGGTGTTACGGGCTAACCCTCTCAACCCTCAAGCATAGCCTCTATGGCCAGGTCCTCGTTGACGCCGTTTTCCACCAGCCCCAGGCGGGCGTCCCGAAAAAATTTTTCCAGTGGAAATTCCCGGGCCAGACCGTAGCCGCCGAATACCTGGATGGCGTCGCTGGTCACCTGGCAGGCGGCCTCCACGGCCAGACAGCGGGCGGCCACCGTGTGCGGCCAGGTTCCGGCCGTGCCCTGACGGTCCTGATAACCGGCCAGGCGCAGGGCGGCGGCGCGGGCGGCCTCGACCATCTTGAACATGGTAAACAGCTGCAGGCGGATGTTGCCGTGCTCGAAAATGGGAACGCCTCCCTGCACCCGGTTTTTCGCATACCGCAGGGCTTCGTCCAGGGCGGCGCGGGCCGTGCCGGCATAAATTCCGCTCAGGAAAAGATTCAGGCCGGCCGTGAACGTTTCGCGGATTCCGGCCAGGGACGTGTTGTCTTCCGTAATGACACATTCACCGGGAACGCGGACCGCTTCAAACCGCAGCGAACCCCGGGGAGCCGATTTCTGGCTGACGACGACGGCCGGGGTCTGGCGGGTTATGCCCGGCTGATCAAGCGGGATAACGGCCAACCCTGTTCTTTCCGGAGATAATATCACCTCAAAGGCCCCGTGGGTGGCGATAGGGGCATTGACGATGCCGGAGAGTTTTCCGGAGAGGATAACATCGCTTCCGTCCTCCCGAGCCGAAAGAAAGGGGCTCGGGCCCGCGGTTCCGGTCCCATTCCCGCCGGCCGGTGTTTTCCGCCGGCGGCCGAGGGAACGGCAGCCGATCATCCGGCCTTCCCTGTCCTGGCAGAAATTCCGCGCCAGGGCCTCCATGGCTGGAGTCTGAAGCTGCGCGGCCAGGCAGAAGGGTGTCCCGGCCGCGGTCAGGCCGATGGCCAGCCCGGCGTCGGCGTATCCCAGGCGCTCGGCCATCATGACGGAAGTGACCGCGTCCATATGGCCGATGCCGCCCAGGGCTTCGGGGATGCCGGTCAGATGAAGGTCCAGCCCGCGGAAGGAGGAGAAGACGTTCCACAGAGGGGACGTTTCGGCGAACACTTCGGCTGGGGCATGGCTCTTGTCCAGTTCCATGGCGGCCGGCCGCATGACCGTGGCGGTAAATTTTTCCAGCTCTTTTATGATGGCCCGGGAAGTTTCGTCCGGAAGAATATCGATATCACGGAAAGACATGAGCATCTCCTGGTTCTGGAAGGCTGAACAGGCTGTCTCGCAGCCTTCCTATATATTTTTGACTTTTTGCGATCCGATTTCGTTAGTTGATCGCCTGCTCTTTGAAAATTTGTTTAAAACATCTCCGACGCCAGGCTTTTTTGCCGCTGGGAG